>JBILBN010000046.1:0-20279 GCA_044353665.1 Chitinophagaceae bacterium
AAAAATTGGTAAAATTTCAGTTTCGTCTCCTATTGGTAAAGGGTTACTGGGGAAAAAAGTAGGTGAAGTAGCTGAAGTAACTACACCAGGGGGTATCATGAAATTTAAAATTGAGAATATCTCTATTTAAATCATGGCTAGCATTTTTACGCAAATTATCAGGGGCGAAATTCCTAGTTTTAAAATAGCGGAGGATGAAAATTTTATTGCGTTCTTAGATATTACACCCATTGTGAAAGGGCATGTTTTAGTGGTACCTAAACAAGAATTCGATAAAATATTTGATGCAGATGTCGAGATACTATCAAAATGGTTAGTTTTTGCTCAACCAATTGCCAATGCAATTGAAAAAGTATTTGATTGTAAACGATGTGGCATTTCAGTAATTGGTTTAGAAGTACCTCATGCACATATGCATTTAGTGCCAATAAACGGTGCTGATGACCTGAATTTTACTCGAGAAAAATTAAAAATGACGATGGAAGAGTTGAAAGAAGTACAAGAGGCTATTCTTCTTGAACTTTAGCACTTGGATTTATAAATCTAAATCCAACACCATGAATCGTTTGAATTTCTATTTCTGTTTCTTCTTTTAGGTATTTTCTAATTTTAGTGATAAACACATCCATACTTCTACCTAAAAAATAATCATCCTTACCCCATACTTTAGTTAATACTTCATCGCGTTTCACCACACGATTAGGATTTAAACAGAAAAAACGCAACAAGTCGGCTTCTTTTTGGGTTAATCGAATATCTGTATTTGGTCCTTTTACGGTTAAGTTAGGGAAATCAAAAACAGTTTGTCCAATAGGGAAAATTAATTCATCCGAATCAGTTCCTTTGGTTCTTTTTAAAAACACATCAATACGAAGCAAAAGTTCTTCCATACTGAATGGTTTGGTTATATAATCATCTCCACCAGCTTTAAAACCTGCAATTTTATCTTCTTGCATATTTTTTGCTGTGATAAACAATATTGGAATATGTGTGTTTTTTCTACGTATTTGAGCAGCTAAAGTAAAGCCATCTTTTAATGGCATATTTACATCTAACAAACATAAATCATAAAAGTGTTTTGAAAACTGTTGCCAACCAGCGTTTCCGTCGGTAGCGTGCGTAACTTCAAAGCCCTTTTCTTCAAGGCTGTCTTTAATTACATAACCCAAAGCAGCATCATCTTCAACTAATAAAATTTTCGTTTTTTGTGGCATAATTTTTAGCTTTTATAGTTTTTTGGTATAAATATACAAAATTCTGAACCTTTTTCAAGTGCACTGTCAACTTTTATTTCTCCTCCGTGTTGTTTACAAATTAATTTTACATAATTCAGCCCTAAACCAAAGCCTTTTACATCATGTAAATTACCTGTAGAAACTCGAAAAAATTTATCAAATACATATTTTAAATTTTCTTGGGAAATACCTATTCCATTGTCTTTCACACAAATAGAAATTACTCCCTGATTCTCGTCACAAGTTACATTAATTATTGGAATATTGTTGCAATATTTAATGGCATTTTCTAACAAATTATTGATCACATTTTTTATGTGCATTTTATCTACGTTAAAAGAAATGTTTTCTTTTTTCATGAATACAGCAATATCGCCACCCCTTGATCGTAAAAGTGGTTTATATGTTTTGTCTATAATTTCATCCATTAACAGTTCCAATGTAACATCTTCCTTATTTAATCTCATTACATCTTTACCACTTTTTGCCATTTGCAATACTCTTTCTACTTGGTTGGTAAGATGTTCAGTTTCATTATTAATGATTGTTGCGTAATTTAATAAACGCGCAGGATTATTAATAATGTTAGGATTTTTTAATACTTCGGATGATAATTTAATGGTTGCTAAAGGTGTTTTAAATTCGTGGGTCATATTATTCACAAAATCTTTCTGAATTTCGGATAATCGCTTTTGTCTAAAAATAATAAATATAGCGTACGCTAATATTAACATAAATAAGAAAAGTACAAATGTGGATATAAACCAATTGGACATTTCTTTGGTTAAAAAAGTATTCAGTTGTGGAAAATGAACCCCAAAATAGTTGTTTTCTCCTTTCTTTTTAGGAAATAACGTTTTTACCACATCAGCTTCTTTATCATTGTTTGAATAACTGATGTATTTGCCATAGCGCACTTTTTCACTTTCGCAATCATATACACTGTATTCAAAATCAGTTTTTATTTGCTGGGCTAATAATTCTCGTCGTAATAAATATTCTAATGCAGTGGAGTCAATTTTATCGTTTACTTGAACTGTATAATATTTTTCATCTACTTGTGTTACAATACTATCAACTGTTGAGTTATTCTCATTCATACGCAGTAGTTGTATGGCCACATTTTTTAAGGCTATGGTTACATGCGTATTGAATATACTTTTTTCTAACTGATACGCTTTTTTTATCCATAGAAACTGCATTGCAATCATCATGATTACACAAATGACTGATAAAATAAACGTTATTCGTAAAGTTTTATTACTCATATATCAACATTAAAGATAATTATTTTTTTATACGATGTGCATTATTCTTTAAAAAGCTTTCCCAATTGTCATCTTTTTTTAATAAACTGCCAATTCCCACACCCTGATAATAATGACATAGGGCTACTGCTACTGCATCTGTGGAATCTAAAAATTCGGGTCTATCTTCAAACTTTAAAATTTGTTGCAACATTTTCCAAACCTGCTCTTTGGTTGCATTTCCATTTCCTGTAATGGATTGTTTTATTTTTTTAGGTGAATATTCCGTTGCACTTAAACCATGTTGCATGGCCGATGCAATCGCTACTCCTTGCGCTCTTCCTAGTTTTAACATACTTTGTACATTTTTCCCAAAAAATGGGGCTTCAATGGCAAATTGTGTTGGCTGAAAAGCAACATATAAGGAGCTTATTTTTTCATATATATATTGCAAACGAACATTGGCATCTTTATATTTTGATAATTTTAAAACGCCCATTTCTAATAAGTAGGGTTTGTTTGCCACTATTTCAATAACTCCGTAGCCCATCACAATGGTACCAGGGTCTATTCCTAAAATTATTTCCTTTTTACGATTCAAGCGACTTATTTTTACAGCGTGATTAAAAACAAAAATATCAAATTATTTTTTAAAGCAACTATTGGTATCAGTTTGTTTTTATGGATGTCCTATACCCTCTACAATCAAATTAAACATCAACCTAATCTTCAAAATACAATTCATGATTTATTTATTGAATGGAACACTTCGAAGATACTCTTTTTAAGTTTAGTTTTTATTTTAATGATTGTTAATTGGACCATTGAAGCCCAAAAATGGCGATTACTTTTGGTTGGTACAGAAAAGTTTTCACTCTGGAAATCATTTCAATCAGTGTTAACTGGTGTGGCTGTTTCGGTCATTACTCCCAATAGAATAGGGGAGTATATGGGTCGAATTTTATATTTAAGAAACGTGCATAAAATTCAAGGAATTACAGTTACTATCATTGGTAGTTTTGCGCAATTAATTGTTACAGGATTTTTAGGGTTAGTTGGTTTGCTATATTATATAATGAATGTTCAACAATCTGCTTGGCTAACCATTTTATTCGTGTCGAGTATTTTATTATGTATCGTTTTAACCTATATTTACTTTCATTTACATAAGCTATTAGATTGGACAGAAGGCATTGCTTTTTTTAGAAAAATAAGAATTTATTTAGAAATTGTAAAACGATTTAACCAACAACAATTGATAAAAATTCTTTTGATTTCAACAGCACGTTATCTTGTTTATACCATTCAATTTATTTTGTTGTTAAAATTATTTTTAGTGGAAATAAATTTTATCACATTACTATTTACCGTTTGGCTAATTTTTTGGTCAATGGCAATTTTACCTACAATTGCTATAGCTGAAATTGGTATTCGAGGAGAAGCAGCGTTATTCTTTTTAGCACCGCTAAGCACCAATCATTTAGGCATCGTTTCATCTACATTATTGTTGTGGTTAATTAATTTAATTATTCCGTCTTTATTAGGTTGTTTATTCGTTTATAAAATGAAATTGTACGAAGACGAATAAATATTTTTTATGGAATCAAGGTCTGAAACTTTATTCATCTAAATTGCGTCGCACACTGAAACGACAAGTACTTTGTTCAAGTTAAAAAGCCAAATTACAAATTACATTTTTATATTTCTAAAAACTCACATCTCATATCTTAAAACTCACATCTCACATCTCATAACTACTTTACCAGCTTCCACTAGCGCCACCGCCATCAAATCCACTACCACCGCCGCCAAATCCTTCAAAGCTACCACCATCATGGTCGTTGCTGTTTCCACCGAAGCCGCCCCCAAAAAATCCACCCCCAAAAAATCCGCCCCCTCGAGGAGCCCATTCATCTCCACCATACTGATATCCTCTTCCGCTAACGTAAATATTATTTTTATCTCGAAAGAAATACATGTATGCTACAAAAAGAAAAGCAAATACCAATAGAATGATCATTGCAGAGAAACCGTGAATTTCCTTTCCTTGTTCTAATTCATCATTGGTAAACTCTCCTTTTGTGGCTGCTAAAATATGATCGGTTGCTTTATCTAAAGCAATAAAATATTGTTCTTTTTTAAAATTAGGTATAATATCGTTTCGAATAATTCTATTGCAAACAACATCTGGCAAAGCGCCTTGTAGTTTATCACTGGGCGAAATATTTATCTTACGATCGTTTTTAGAAATCAATACTAAAACGCCATTTCTTTTAGTTGCTTCTCCAATACCCCATTTTCTGCCCAGTTCATTTGCAAATTGAGATACTTCTAAATCACCCAATGATTCTACCGTAACTACAGCAATTTCATTCGAAGTTTCGGTGTTAAATTTTTCGAGTTTTGTTTCTAATAACTGTTCTTCTGCTGGAGTCAACATATCTCCTAAATCATTCACCAATGCAGGGGTTGATGGCACGTCTGGTATAGCAGCATGGTATTTATCAGCTTGCGCAAATAAATTTATTTGTAGAAAAATGAGTACAAGAAAGACAATATATTTTATTCTTATTTTCATTTGCCAAATAGTATATCGTCTGGTAATTCATTTTTTTGTTCGCCTTGAGGCGGAAAATGTTTATTTAATTCTGCACCTAAATGTTCAATGCAATTGCTTAAGCCAACGACATAATTTTTAGTAAAAAAATGTCTAGCTAATGCTTTACTTTCATTTGCTAAAAATGTTCCTTCCATTTTATTGAAAATATTTACATCGCCAAACAACGCAAAATCTTTGTCTTTGTGAGCGATATAAATAAGCACTGCATTTCTGTTTTTGGTATTGTACATTTTCAGTTGCACAAAAATTTCTTTTGCACGTTGCACAGAATCCATATATGGACAATTGCTTTCAATACAAATTCTAATTTCACCAGAAGTTTTTGCTTCGTTTACACGAATACTTTGCAGAATGGTATCCGTTTCTTCTTTTGTTAGAAACTGTTTTTTTTGCCAAAACATATTCAATTAAAATTGTACTTGTGGTGCTTTTTGTGCAGCAGCATCTGCCTCAAAAGTAGGTTTAGCAGTCATTCCAAATATATTTGCAAAAATATTTGTTGGGAAACTTCTTGCAGAAGTATTAAACATTTGCACGGCCTCATTGTAATCTTTACGAGCAACAGTGGTTCTGTTTTCTGTCCCCTCTAATTGAGCTTGTAAATCTAAAAAGTTTTGATTGGCTTTTAATTGAGGATAATTTTCAGTAATCATCATTAATTTACCCAACGCTTGCGTTAATTGCCCTTGAGATGCTTGAAAATCTTTCATTTTTTCTGGTGTAAGGTCATCCGCTTTTACAACCATTTGTGTTGCTTTTGCTCTCGCTTCTATCACATCGGTTAATGTTTTTTGTTCAAAATTTGCAGCACCTTTTACAGTAGCAACTAAATTATTGATTAAATCCATTCTTCGTTGATACTGATTTTGAACTTCAGCCCATGTCTTTTTTACTTCTTCATCTTTCGTAACTAATCCATTGTATGCGCCTTTTACCCAGAAGAAAAGAACAGCTAAGATGACTAAAATGATTCCTAATTTTTTCATGTTATATTATTTATATTTTTAATATTAAATTATTCTACAAAGAAAATATAAAAAAAGTTATTAAAATTAAAAAACTTGTAATACTTTTACGCCATAAAATTTAAAAAAATATAGTATGAAAAAAATTATTATCTTTTCATTAATGCTTGTTTCAGCATTATCAGTAGACGCACAAAGAAAAAGAACTCGTACAGCAACATCTCAAGGGAATGTAGTTGTTCGTTTAGGAATGGGGATTAACACCACAAAATCTGATCCAGATTTAGATTTAATCAACAGAACTGCAACTATTAATTTTACACCATCTGTAGGTTACATGGTTGTAGACAATTTAGAGTTAGGAGTTGATTTAAGTATTAACAATACATGGGGAGAAAATGTATTTACTCAAAGTCCTGTTGTAGATAAGGATCTTACTAACGCAACAAATGTAGGATTTGGTGTTTATGTTCAAAAATATTTCCCATTAAACAACTGGTTTGCTTTTACTACTAAAGTAGATTTAGGTTTATCTACTGGTTCTTACAGTGAAGATAATGTAAATGGTTCAATTACAACACCAACAGGTGGTGTAACTAGCGGTGTTGGTGGAGCTGTAAACTTCGGTTTTGCATTCACTCCTTACAATGCATTCTCTTTACAAGCTAATATTGCAGGTTTAGGTGTTAATTCATCTAGAAATGATCCAGATGGTGTTGCACCACTTAACCCAACTGTTAACACAACTGAATTTGGTTTCAACGTTCACCGTCAAACATCTAATATATCATTAGTTTGGTTTTTTGGACGTGGTCTTTGGAAAAAGAACTAATTTTTTCAAAATTTAACATATTAAATCCCACAGAAATGTGGGATTTTTTTTGTTGCAATTTTAGAATTAAAAAAATCACTTACAGATTCATCATAAATACGTTACTTTTATTTTTATGCAATTCGATGCACTATTTACTACATACAAAAAAATGGTTTACAACCTAGCACTTCAGTATGTTCAAAATGTAGAAGATGCAGAAGAAATTACACAGGATGTATTTGTGGCAATTCACCACTCACTCAATAGATTTAAGCAAAATGCGGAAGTGAGCACTTGGGTTTATCGAATAGCCATCAATAAATCATTGGATTTTTTAAAAGCAAAAAAACGAAAGAAACGATTTGGGTTTATTGTCTCCATTTTTGAACATCAGGAAACGATGCAGACACATGCTTTTAATCATCCAGGTGTTGAATTGGAGCAAAAACAAGCCATTCAACTTATATTTTTAGCCCTTAATAAATTGAATGATCAACAAAAAACAGCCCTTATTTTAAGTAAAATAGAGCATAAATCGCAAAAGGAAGTAGCCGAAATTATGAACCTTACACCTAAGGCTGTCGAATCATTGATTGGGAGGGCTAAAAACAACTTATTTAAAAATTTAAACACCAAAGAAGGATTATGAATAAAGCATCGTCTAATATAAATAGTAAAATAGAAGAAACCTTGGATATATTCAACAACATTAAAGAAGTGGATGCCTCACCATTTTTGATTACTCGAATTCAACAAAAAATTGAAATCGATATAAAAAATAGCATTTCCACTCCATGGGTGTTTTCAATAGCTGCTACAGTATTCATTTTATTGTGTTTAAATGTTTTTACGATAGCAAAAAAGCCGCAAATGAATGAGGTTTCATCCTTAGCCAAAAATATGAATCTTTTAAACAATGACAATTTTTACAATGAACAATAAAATTAAACTCTACGGCACATTGGCATTGATTTTATTTTTAATCAATATTGGGTTGCTATTTTTTATGTTTAAAAGTAACAACCAACCTCCACATCCAGCAAGAAATAGAAATATAATAATTGAAAAATTGCATTTCAGCGAAGCGCAAGCTGCACAATACGACAGTATAATTAAAATTCATCGCAATGGAATAAAACCTGCACAACAACAATTAATGGATTTAAAAAACACCTTGTATAGCAATTTAAAAAACGAAACCAATGTCGCATTAAATGATAGCTTTATTTTGGAAATGAATAAAATTCAAAATCAAATAGAGCATATTCATTTTAATCATTTTGAAGCAATAAAATTGATATGTACACCACAGCAGTTGCCGCTTTATAATGAGTTGACAACTGAGTTAGCCAAGTTGTTTTCATCTGCACCACCAACAAAACGAGATAAGTAATGCGATTTTTT
Organism: Chitinophagaceae bacterium; assembly: GCA_044353665.1. Lineage (GTDB taxonomy): Bacteria > Bacteroidota > Bacteroidia > Chitinophagales > Chitinophagaceae > OLB11. Next base: position 8,286 of record JBILBN010000046.1, read on the forward strand.
TTTGTATTCTTTTTTTCTATTTTTTCAACTACTCTTTTTGCTCAACAAAAAAATAAATTAGTTATTCATCACTTATTTACTAATAAAGCATTGGTGTTTAATGAAAATTTTGTGTTGAAAAATGAGGATACTATTTCTATAAACACGTTCAAATATTATATTTCATCTATTCAATTTTTGAAAAATAAAAAAGTAGTTTGGAAAGAAAAAAATAGCGTTCATTTAATAGATGAAGAAAATAGCAATTCAAAAACAATTGACTTGGCTAAAATCCCTACAGATATTGATTTTGAGGAAATTCGTTTTAATATAGGAATAGACAGTGCAACCAATTATGCTGGAGTGCAAGGAGGAGATTTAGACCCAACAAAAGGCATGTATTGGACTTGGCAAAACGGGTATATCAATTTTAAAATAGAAGGTAAAAGTACTTTTTGTAGAACTAGAAACAATGCTTTTCAATTTCACATCGGGGGATATGAAAACGGGTTGGCTACCCTTCAAAAAATCGCATTAAAAATAAATCAAAAGCTGCCAATAGAAATAAATTTAGACATTGAAAAGCTGATTGAACAACTCAATTTTTCAACACAAAATGAAATTATGCAACCTTGTAAAGAGGCTGTAGAAATTGCGAATAAATTGCCATTACTATTTAGCATACAATGAGAAAATTAATTTATTTATTGTTCCTTATTTTCGTTAGCATGGTTTCATTTAATACAATTGAGCCTCTTTTTATGATCCCGAAAGGTTGGCAAAAACCTACGTATGATTTTACGAAAAATAAATTAACGCAAGACAAAATAATCATCGGTCGTGCACTTTTTTATGACAATATATTGAGTAAAGACAGTACAACTTCATGTGCAAGTTGCCATTTAAGTTATACGGCATTTGCGCATACCGACCATGCTTTGAGTCATGGCATACATAACAAAATAGGCATCCGAAATGCACCTGCATTATTTAATTTAGCATGGAGTAAAAAACTGATGTGGGATGGTGCTATCAACCATTTAGATGCACAAGCCTTAGCTCCCATTCATAATAAAGATGAAATGGATGAAACAATTAACCATGTAGTGGAGAAGCTAAATGCATCTGTTTTGTACAAAAAACTATTTTATGTAGCCTACAATGATTCTATGATTACGGGTGAAAAAACACTGAAATGCATTGCACAATTTTTGCTAACAATTCAAAGTTATCATTCAAAATACGACAGTGTGATCAATCATCAATCATTCTTTACTAATCAAGAAAAAAATGGCTATCATGTATTTCAAAAAAACTGTGCAAGTTGTCATGCAGAACCTTTGTTTACCAATAATGAATTTGCTACAAACGGATTAAAAATGGATACTACGTTGAATGATTTTGGTCGAATAAAAATTACACATAACCTAAACGATAGTTTAGTATTTAAAATTCCTTCGCTTAGGAATATCGAATTTACATATCCTTACATGCATGATGGACGATTTAAAAAATTATCTGAAGTCCTAAATCATTATACTTCATCTGTTCAACCATACAAAAATTTACCTGGTCAATTAAAAAAGTCTATTGTTTTATCATCCAATGAAAAAGTTGATTTAATTGCATTTTTATTGACTTTAACAGACCGCCATTTTTTATATAATGGTGCTTATCAATTTCCAAAAAATAGTTTAATGCCAACGAAGGATAAACAATGATTCGTCGTCTAACTCTTAAAATAAAAACCCATGCTTAAAAAACTTCAATTAACACTCCTTACAACATTTGCTCTATTAACTGCAAATGCACAAACGAATCCTGCCATTACTACTTGGTTACAAAACAATTCTCTAACAGGAAATTATTACACAGTTGCTGGTGGTTCAACATTGATACCCAACAACATTTTAGTGAACTGTCAAAAAATTGACTACTCTACCAATTGGGTTTATGTTTCTACAAAAGGTGTTCCTGCATATGCTACAGGTCCTTTTCAAGATGGAAATCCTTCACAAGCACAAGACCAAAATGCTATTTTTAAAGTGTCATTAAATCCTACAAAAAATACAGGAACGCCAACCGCAACCAATGGTGGAAATATTGGCTTATTTATAAATGGAGTAGCCCTGTTTGATTACAGAGATGGAGTTGCTTGGAATAATGCGACTGGTGCTTTGTGTGGTGGGCCCGGCAATCCTCCTTGTTCAGGTGGAATGGGTGCAGTTCAAGATTGGAATCGTGATGCAATACCAGCTGAAAAACCTGGATTTGATTGCAGTAAAGGACATCCTGCTATGGGAAATTATCATCACCATCAAAATCCGAGTGCGTTTGATTTAGATTTAACGGTTATTTCAACTGTTTGTAATTTATACGATGCGGATGGTCTATATAAAATTAATACAGCTGTTCACTCACCTTTAATTGGATTTGCATATGATGGTTTCCCAATTTATGGTGCTTATGCTTATAAAAATTTAGATGGAACAGGTGGGATTACCAGAATGAAATCGAGTTATCAATTAAAAACACAAACAACAAGAACAAATGGCCCTTCGGTAGGTCAGGTTGTTGGCACACAAACTTTTTTTAATGGTTATTTTAGAGAAGATTATGAATATGTAGCGCATCCAAATGATCCAGATTATTTAGATGTTCATAATGGCCGTATTTGTAAAACTCCAGAATATCCGGATAGTATTTATTGCTATTTTGCAACAGTTGATGCCAATCATAATTCGGCTTATCCTTACGCGGTAGGGCCTACATTTTATGGCGTAAAAAATGCGGTTAAAGTTACTTCTATTACAGAACCAGTAACTACTTACATCCCATCGAGTATCCAAAATGTTGCAGCACAAAATATTGATGTAACCGTTTTTCCTAATCCATCTGCCGATTTAATTGCAGTGCAGTTAAATGATTTAACTAAACTAAATTACGAAGTATCATTGCTTGATATTGCAGGAAAAGTAATTAATAAAACAACTATAAAACAAGGAAGTACCATTGCTTATTTCGATACTAGAACAATGTATTCTGGGACTTACTTTGTAAAAATATCAAATGGAATAAATAGTGTTACAAAAACTGTATTAATCGCTAAATAATAGATAATATGAAAAAAACGCTTTTCGCTTTTTTATTTTGTGTAAGTTTTATAAACGCACAAGCACAATATAATAATATGTGGATTCCTGATACACTTTCTGGAACTACATTTAATTTAAATATTAAAGATACATTTAAACAAATTGTATCAACTGGTCAACAAACCATTACAGGTGGTATTAATGGTAATTTTTGGGGTCCAACTTTATTTATAAATAAAGGCGATGTAGTGCACATGAATGTCAAAAATTATTTGAATGATACCACTACATTGCATTGGCATGGAATGCATTTGCCTGCCGTTATGGATGGAGGGCCACATCAAACAATTCCACCAGGTACCACTTGGCAACCTTATTGGACGGTTGCTAATAATGCAGCTACGTATTGGTATCATCCACATTTACATGAAATGTCGGAGGAGCAAATAACCAAAGGTATTGGTGGTTTAATTATTGTAAGAGATGCCGTTGAAAGCGCCTTAGCATTGCCTCGTAAATATGGTGTTGATGATATCCCATTGGTTTTAACCGACAGAGATTTATCAACAGCCAATCAATTTCAAGTGGTTCCTTATGGTGATAGTATGTTAACCAATGGAATTTTAAGAGCGCAATATTCTGTGCCTGCACAAGTTGTGCGTTTTAGAGTTTTAAATGCAGCTATTGAACGCTCATATAATTTAGGATTTAGTGACGGAAGAAGTTTTTCAGTAATTACTTCAGATGGGGGATTGTTAAATGCACCTGTTGCTGTAACAAAATATTTATTGCATGCCGGTGAACGTGTTGAAATTTTGGTGAACTGTACCGGACAAAATGGAACATCAGTAGATTTGAAAGCGTATAATTCTTTGTTGGCAGGCTCTGTAGCTGGGGGAGAAAATTTTACAAATGGACCCTTTGCAAATGCGCTAGGAAAAAAAGATTTCAATATACTACACCTCAATATTGGAGCACAAACAACTAATCCTATTACCACCTTTCCTACTACACTTACAAGCAATAGTTTATTAAGTGCTGCAAGTGCAAACGTCACTCGTAAACTTACAATGACTGACAGTGCTGGTGTACCAGGTATATTAGGACCCAATGCATTTATATTAAATCATAAATTATTTAGCCTCAATGTAAATGATTATAATGTTCCATTAAACAATATTGAAATTTGGGAAATTTCAAACACAACTGCTTTTGGACATCCATTTCATATTCACGATGTTGAATTTAATATTTTAGATGTGAATGGAGTTGCACCAACAGCAGCACAAGCAGGATGGAAAGATGTGGTATTTGTGCCTGGTAAAGTAGGTCCAAATGGAACAGCACAAGTAGTGCGTTTTATTGCAAAGTTTGATGATTTTGCGGATAGCTTACATCCTTTTATGTTTCATTGCCATATTGCATTGCATGAAGATGAAGGCATGATGGGGCAATTTGTAGTCACCGACAAAGCAACGGGTATCAATAATATTGAAAAAAACAACCCCATATTTTCCGTTTATCCGAATCCTTCATCAGAAAAATTATTTGTAAAAATGGATGATAAAAATGCATCGGCTTATTATGTTAAAATTTTGAACGCAATAGGAAGAACTATGCTCATGTTACCTCGTCCTGATTTGTCTCAAGGCATTGATATTAGTCATTTTACTAAAGGAATTTATCATTTAGTTTTAACCGATGAAAAGTATAAACAAACAGCCAGTAAAACATTTGTAGTTGAATAATTTTTTTAAAATGAAAAATAAAATTCGAGCACTTTTTACTTTACTTATTTTTTCATTTGCCATATTTAGTTTTAAATCAAGTATCAATAAAATGGTACTTGATTTTTCTTTAAAGAATGTAAATGGCAAAATGGTTTCTACCAATAGCTACAAAAATGCCAAAGGATTTATTGTAGTGTTTACCTGCAATCATTGTCCATTTGCAAAATTATATTCAAAACGTTTAAATAATTTGAATGCAAAATATTCAAAATTAGATGTTCCATTATTAGCAATTAATTCAATGGATTCGCTGGTGTATGAAGAAGAAACATTTGAACTGATGAAACAAAAAGCAAAAAAAGACAAATTCAATTTTCCTTATTTGCAAGATGCTAATCAAACAATTGGAAAATTATTTGGAGCAGAGCATACTCCTACAGCATATGTTATTTGGAAAGAAAAAAATCACTGGACAGTTAAGTATGTTGGTTCAATAGATGATAATGGGGAGCACCCAGAAAAGGCAACCCCTTTTATTTCAAATGCAGTAGATGAATTATTACAAAACAAAAATGTAACTGAACCAGAAACAGAATCTTTTGGATGCAGGATATTTTATAGAAAATAATATACACATGATTAAAAATTTAAGTTTACTAGCTGTTGTATTTTTTATAATGATAAAAGTACAAGCTCAACGAAATACCATTTTAATCATTGCCGATGATTTAAGCCCTGATTATTTTGGGTTTTATGAAAATCATTTAGATACAGTAGATGTACCCAACATCAGAAAACTTTTAGCGAAAGGAGTTCGTTTTAAAAATTTAATGAGCAATCCTGTTTGCTCAAGCACACGCACTACCATACTAACAGGTAGATATAGTTTTAGAACAGGTGTTGGAGGAATCATTGGAGGTGCAGGTGGTTCAAATCAAATTGATACGGCTGAAATTTCGATTCCTAAATTATTAAAAATACACAATAATCAAATTGCAAAAGCTGATATAGGCAAATGGCATTTGAAACAACCAAACCCAGTTGCGAATTTAATGAGTCCACAAGCATTAGGTTACAATTGGTTTGAAGGCCCTTTTATAGGGCAATTACCAAGCTTTACCAATTGGACAAAATACACCAATGGGGTTGCGTCAACGATTACTAATTATGCTACTTCCGAAAATGTAAATAATGCGGTATCGTGGCTAAAATCAATCAACCAAACCAAACCATTTTTTATGTGGTTGGCTTTTAATTCACCACACGAACCCTTGCATTTGCCACCTGCAAATTTGCATACTTACACAGGATTAAGTGGCACACAAGCAAATATCAATGCACAACCCAAGCAATATTTCAAAGCAATGATTCAAGCAATGGATCACGAAATGGGGCGCTTATTTGACAGCCTTCAAGTGATGAATAAATTAGATAGTACCGATATTATTTTTATAGGTGATAATGGCAATACACCTCGTACTGCACAAATTGCAGACACTAGCAAAGCCAAAGGAACCATTTATCAATACGGAGTGCATGTGCCCATGATAATTGCTGGGCCAAGCGTTATAAACCCAAACAGAGCAAGCGATGCATTGGTGAATACGGTTGATATTTTTGCTACCATTGTTGAAAATTTTGGTTATACTAATTGGAAAACACAAATACCAAATAACAAACCAGTGGACAGCAAAAGTTTGCAACCTATTCTTAAAAATACAACCGATAGTATTCGCTCTTGGAGTTTTTGTGAGTTGTTTAAATTAACCACCGACAGTTCTGATGGTAAAGCAATACGAAATAGAAATTACAAACTCATTCGTTTAGATTATGGTGCTCAAGAGTTTTACAATTTATCAACTGACCCTAATGAAACTACTAATTTATTGAATGGAAATCTTACTGCAACCGATATTAGTAACTATCATTTTTTATGTGATAGCATCACTGCTTTAATTGGTGCAGGTACTTGTAAACCCTTGTCTATTGGCAATGTTAGCACTTCAGACGCAATCAATATTTATCCAAATCCATTTACAAATCATATTTATCTTTCATCAAAAAATAAAAATGAGTTGTGCCAATTAATAAACCAAATGGGTGAAGTTATTTATACAGGCAAGGAAATTGAAATACAAGATTTTAGTAATTTGCCCACAGGAATTTATTATCTAAAAATAAATTCTACTTTTAATACACAACTTAAAATAGTAAAACAATAATTTTATTTTACCATGTTAGATGATGCATAAATAGATGGTTTGAAAATAAAAAGTAGAAATGTTTTTGATTTTTTAATTCAACGATATTCTTTACAAATAATAAAGACTTGATATAAATTAAAAACTATAAAAGGAATCGCCACTTCAGGCAAAAATTATAATAAAAAGAAATTAGTAATACAGTTATGAAAAAAATGATACTTATTTTAATTGTTCTAGTAGCAATTATCACTTCAAATTTATTTGCACACAATACTTCAAGCGAAGGACATTTGCAACACTTCACGATTCAAAATAAACAAGTAGATGGTAATTTCTATATGTTTAAAAACAATGAAGTTTATTTAGAAAATACGAATCATGAAATAGTACATTTTCCAATTTCATATTTTAGTGCCGAAAATCAAGCGAATATTTTAAACAGATATAAAAAAATTGAAGCAGAAAATTTGCAATTATCTGCACCAAAAACTAAAATTTATTCTATAAATAATAAGACCACTTTACTAATAGAATTTTTATTTGTATTAGGCTTGTATTATTTAGTTTATAAATTTGTAAAATCATTGTACATGCCAAACAAAATGAAATATGTGTATCCAATTGCTATAATTGGTTTAGCAACTTTATTAATAAGCGCAGATAAAAAATATCGTTCTACAACAGATCCTTCTCAAGTAGACAAAGCATTTATTCCTTTCAAACCCAATGTGTATACACATTGGGATGGTACTTGGTTTTATGTAGAAAGTAAAGGAATTCCCACATCACATGTTATGATGGTAGGTATTAGTAATCATGGTTGGCAACAACAAATTCCTATACCACAGTGCTATACAGGAAGCAATGCTTGGCAAATCCCTTTAAATCCAATTCCTGCAGCTACATCAATTCCTGTAAATGCAAATCATTTTACAAGAGGGGCAATTGCATTAGCTGTGAATGGGATTCCTATATTTAATCCATTCACCAATACAGGAGTAGATGCATTGGTAGATGGTCAATTAGATAATTTTGGTGGACATTGTGGACGGGCAGACGATTACCATTATCATACAGCACCATTGCATTTGTATGGCTACACCAATGACACCTTACCAATTGCTTATGCATTAGATGGCTTTGCAGTTTTTGGTGCAAAAGAAAGAGATGGAAGTGCAATGGTTACTTTAGATGCAAACCATGGTCATAGTTATGGTGGCATTTACCATTATCATGGCACTGCTTCGTTTCCTTATATGATAGGAAATATGGTTGGTCAAATTACAGAAGATACTACATACCAAATTATTCCTCAAGCACATGCAACTCCAATAAGACCTTCTGGAACTCCTTTAAACGGTGCGCTAATTTCAGGTTGCACACCTAAGCCTACTGGTAATGGTTATGTATTTACTTATCTTTTAAATGGGCAAACTTACACCATAGATTATAGTTGGAATACTAGTGGGGTATATACATTTACATATATTACACCAAATGGAACAACTACAGATACTTACACAAAATTTGTTCAATGTAACATACCAAATGCAATTCAAAATTTGATGATAATTGAAAGTGAAATAGCTGTTTATCCAAATCCTACAACTGATTTTTTGAACATTAATTTAAAAGGTACGTTAACAGAAAATCAAATTCATGAAATGAGTATTTATAATTTACAAGGACAAAAAGTTTTTAGTACGAACAAATTTGTACAACATATTTCTATGAAAAATTTAGCCAATGGAAATTATATTTTTAAAGTACAAATTGGTACAATTAGTTTTAGTAAAATGATCAATAAAAATTAGAATGATAACAAGAAATATTTTCCTTTTAAGTTTATTTTTTATTTCTATAAATGGATATGCACAAGTGAGCAAAACAATGAAACGCTTGCCTGATACAGGGCAAACGACAAGCTACGCTACAATATTTGGCGAAGACAATGATTACAATTTAAACATACCAACTTACATTAATAACAATAATGGAACGATTGCAGATACTGTAACTGGTCTCATGTGGCAAGCCGGAGATGGTGGCGAAATGAGCATAGAAAATGCGATTGTATTTTGTGATTCACTTACATTAGGGGGGTATACGAATTGGCGCCTACCAAATGCGCAAGAAAGTTTTAGTATTTTAAATTTGCAAAATGCAAATCCTGCATTGAACACAACTTACTTTACAAATACTGGTGCAGAATATTGGTGGACGAGCGAAAGACAAGCCAACGATACCAATAAAATTTGGTGTACGAATGCAGGTGGTGGAATGGGTAATCATCCACGAACAGAAACCATAAGTGCAGGAGGCACAAAGAAATTTCATGTAAGAGCAGTAAGAGATGTTGTTACACCTATAACAATCCCTAATCATTTTATAGACAATGGCGATAGTACTATAACAGATAATTTAACCAATTTAATTTGGCAAAAATATCCCAATATAAACATACAAAATTGGGAACAAGCGCTGCTGTATTCCGAGAATTTAGTTCTTGCCAATGCAACCGATTGGCGCTTACCGAACATAAAAGAATTACAGTCACTCAATGATGAAAATGTTATTCAACCTTCCGTAACAGCACCATATTTTCAAAATATTGGCGTAAAAAAATACTGGAGTTCAACTTCTTTGCCCAATCAAATCACTAAAGCTTGGTATTGGGACACACAATTTGGCATTACTACTTACGATGTAAAAACCAATAGCAATATTGTAATTTGTGTAAGAACAAAACCAGAAATTCCAACTGCAATATTTGATGTAGATTTAGAAAACATAATTCAAGTTTATCCAAATCCATTTTTTGATTTTATAAAAATAAAAGATAAATTACAAACTGAAATGGTTGTATTAACTAATGTTCAAGGACAAATTATTTATCAAGGAAAAGAAATTGAACTACAAGATTTTTCTTCTTCACCAAAAGGAATTTATTTTTTAAAATCAAAAAATCAAACCATAAAACTAATTAAAGAATAATCTATTTCATTTTTTCAATAATACCTCTACAAGCCTCTAGCTCAATATCGCCAAAATCTAAATGAGTTACTAATCGAATTTGATGTTTGCCAAAAGGTGAAGTTTTAATGCCATGATTATTTAATTTTGCAACAAAATCAGTTGCTAAAAATTGATGTTCTATTTCAAAAATAACAATGTTAGTATCTACGGGCAAAATATTTATTACCTCAGGCAATGTAGCAAAAATTGTTGAAAGTTCTTTAGCTCTTAGATGATCTTCTTTCAAACGATTAATATTGTGGTCGAGTGCATAAATACCAGCAGCAGCCAAATAACCACTTTGTCGCCAACCACCACCAAGGCGTTTACGAACTCGACGAGCTTGTTTAATAAAATTTGTTGTGCCCAATAAAACTGATCCCATAGGGGTTCCCAAACCTTTCGACAAACAAACCGAAATAGAATCAAATTCTTGCCCATAATCTTTAGGGTTTTCTTGAGTTTCTACCAAGGCGTTAAAGAGCCTTGCACCATCTAAATGCAATGCAATTTTGTTTGTACTGCAAATTGTTTTTATTTTTTTAATTTCATTTATGTCATAAAAACAACCACCTCCTTTGTTTACGGTATTTTCTAAACTGACTAATTTTGAAATTGGATAATGCACATTATCTTGCTTAATAACTTCTTCAATTTGGGTAGCAGAAACTCTACCTCTATTCCCATTTAATAATTGAACAGAAGCTAAAGAATTAGTAGCAATTCCACCACCTTCATACAAATAAATATGAGAAAGTGCATCACAAATTACTTCATCTCCAGGTTGTGTATGGCATTTAATAGCAATTTGATTCGCCATGGTCCCACTCATACAAAATAATCCTGCTTCATATCCAAAAAGCTTGGCAGTTTTATTTTCTAAAGAAATAGTTGTTTCATCTTCTTCGAAAACATCATCACCTACTTTAGCTGTAAACATGGCTTCCAACATTTCTAGTGTTGGTTTTGTAAATGTGTCAGAGCGTAATTCTATATTCATTTGGTAAATGTAATAAATACCACATTTTTATTGACCATATCAAAAGAAATAATAAAAAATAAAATGGAAAAATAGCTTAGTCTACTTTCTTAAATATTACACTGGCATTGTGCCCACCAAAACCAAATGTATTACTTAATGCAACATTTACAGTTCGCTTTTCGGCTTTATGGAAAGTGAAATTTAACTTAGGGTCTAACAACTCATCATCTGTAAAATGATTAATGGTTGGGGGAATAAGATCATTTTGCACAGCTAAAATAGAAGCAATAGCCTCAATAGCACCTGCTGCACCTAATAAATGTCCTGTCATCGATTTGGTAGAACTTATGTTTAAATCATAAGCATGCGCTCCAAATACTTTTTGAATAGCAGTAACTTCTGCAATATCTCCTAAGGGAGTTGAGGTGCCATGAACATTGATATAATCAACTTCATTAGGGTTCATTTGCGCATCAGCTAATGCATTATTCATTACTAACATTACGCCCAATCCTTCAGGATGAGGAGCTGTAATGTGGTACGCATCAGCAGAGCAAGCTGAACCAACTAATTCTGCATAAATTTTTGCACCCCGTTTTTTGGCATGTTCATATTCTTCTAACACAATAGCACCACCACCTTCACCTAAAACAAATCCATCTCTTCCTTTATCAAAAGGGCGTGAAGCTGTTTTGTAGTTTTCATTGTTTTCACTTAAGGCTTTCATCGCATTGAAACCACCCACACCTGGAGGGGTTACAGCAGCTTCAGAACCACCACAAACGATAACGTCTGCTTTGCCTAAACGAATAAAGTGAGATGCATCTATTAATGCATGAGAAGAAGATGCGCAAGCACTTACAGTGCAATAATTTGGACCTCTGAAACCATACTTCATAGAGATGTGGCCTGAAGCTATGTCCGAAATCATTTTTGGGATAAAAAAGGGATTGAAACGAGGGGTTCCATCTCCAGCAAAGAAACCTTTC
>JBILBN010000047.1:0-19811 GCA_044353665.1 Chitinophagaceae bacterium
ACCACAGAAATTTATACGCATTTGGATAGGAATTTTTTGAAAGAAACACTCAATACATTTCATCCTAGATATAAAAATTTATAAAAAAAATCTTCAAGATTTAAAAAAGCTTGAAGATTATTTTCGTTATTGCAAATTCATTTTGGGGAATTTTATTCGCCTTTAAACATTGGTTTTCGTTTTTCTAAAAAGGCATTTACACCTTCGTTGTAGTCATACGATTTTGCAGCTTCCACTTGCAATTCTCCTTCTATTTTTAATTGTTGAGTTAAATTATTATTGAGTGATTCATTTAATAATCGTTTAGTTAATCCCAATCCTTTGGTTGGCATATTAGATAATGTTTCTGCTAACTTCCAACTTTCTTCAACAAAAGTTTCATCTGAAAAAGATTTGTAAATCATACCCATTTGTGTTGCTTCTTCTGCCATAATTTTATCGCCCAACATCATCAATGCGGTTGCTTTTTGTAAACCAATTAATCGAGGTAAATAAAATGTTCCACCACTATCGGGTACTAATCCAATTTTGCTAAATGCTTGAATAAAAGATGCGCTAGAAGTAGCAACAACTACATCTCCAGCTAAAGCAATATTAGCCCCTGCACCTGCCGCAACACCATTGACTGCACACACAATTGGCTTTTCGATAGCGCGCATTTTTTCAATAATTGGGTTGTAATGTTCGCTGACAATTTGTGCCAATTCAATTCCATTATCTTCAATGGCTTCAGCTAAATCTTGTCCTGCGCAAAATGCTTTTCCTGTGCCAACTAAATATACACAACGAATGCTTTTATCATCTCGTGCATCATCTAAAGCGGCTTGCAATTGCAATGCCATTTCTCTACAAAAACTGTTAAATTTATCAGCACGATTTAATGTGATTTTTAATATCGAATCTATTTTTTCTGTAAGAATGAAACCCATGTTTATTAATGTTTAAAAGCCTCCTCTATCTCCTCCAATGGAGGAGGACAGTTTAGGTGCTACGTATTTTAATTTATTTTATATTATAAAAGAACCCTCCTTTGGAGGGCAGGGAGGCTTAATGAAATCCTTTTTCGCTTAAATATCGCTCTGCGTCTAACGCTGCCATACAACCACTGCCTGCTGCTGTAATGGCTTGTCGATAGTTTTTATCTTGCACATCGCCTGCTGCAAAAACACCTTCTATATTTGTTTTTGTTGTGCCTGGCGTTGTTAAAATATAACCTGTTTCATCCATCGTTATGAATGGTTTAAAAATGCCACTGTTTGGATTGTGACCAATGGCAACAAACAAGGCACTTACGGGAATGTTCGTAATTTCAGCTGTTGCATTGTTTTTGATATTGATCGCTGAAATTTTTTCTTCCGCAATAATTTCATCAATTACAGAATTCCAATAAACTTTAATATTTGGCGTAGCTATTACCCGATCTTGCATCACTTTACTAGCCCTCATTTTTTCGCTGCGAATCATCATGTGCACTGTTGAACACATTTTTGCTAAATACATAGCTTCTTCACAAGCGGTATCACCAGCACCTACAATTGCGACTTCTTTTTGACGGAAAAATGCACCATCACAAACGGCACATGCACTTACTCCTCCACCAGTTGTTGCTAGTCTTTCTTCTTCAGGAATGCCTAACCATTTTGCAGATGCTCCGGTAGAGATAATAATGGCATCGGCTTCAATCCATTTTTCTTCGTCAATTTCTACTTTAAATGGTCGAACACTTAAATCAACTTTTGAGGCAAAACCCCAACGAACATCAGCGCCCATACGACGCGCTTGGGCTTCTAAATCAGCCATCATTTTGGGACCCATCACTCCTTCAGGATAACCTGGATAATTTTCAACTTCTGTGGTAATCATTAATTGACCACCGGGTTGCAAACCTTGATACATTACTGGGTGCATGTTTGCTCGTGCAGCATAAATAGCAGCGGTATAGCCAGCAGGACCAGAGCCTATAATTAAAACGGATACTTTTTCGATTTCGTTTGACATGTTTTTAATTGTTTATTATTTTTTTAAATATTATTTATTATTTTTTCAATTGGCGAAATTAAATCTTTTTTTAGAAGTAGAAATGTAAAATAAGTTACATAGCATTAGTTTTTTCGATTGTTTATATTTTTCCATAAAGAAAAAGAAGTTTTTTACAGGTAGTTTACAAATTTATTATGAGATAACAAGAGTTTTCAGAGGTTGATAACTTTTAAAAACAAAAAAATGCAAGCCACTAAGACTTGCATTGTCATTATTCATTCATAAATTACTTTATCAATTGAAAAGTGACAGGCAAATTGTAAAACACATTTACCAATCGACCGTTGTTTTTGCCTGGTTTCCATTTAGGCATTTTATGTATTACCCTTACAGCCTCTTCATCACAACCATCGCCAATTGAACGAATCCCTTTTACGTCATCAATTTCGCCCTCTTTATTTACAACAAAACCAAGTAATACCCTTCCTTCTGTGTTCCCATCTACAGCTTGTTTAGGATAATGAATATTTTGAGCTAAATAACGCAACAATTCTTCTTCACCTCCAGGAAATTCTGGCATTTGAGAAACTTCCATATCTCCGAATATTTCATTGTCGTTGGGTAAAGACTCTTGAGTAATAATGGCTGTCCCTACACCTCCATTTTCTACAACGAGCGCATCTATTATTTTAGTAACCCCATCCCCTTCTTTATCTACAATACCAGAAACAGCCTCTTTTAATTCTTCTTTGGTTGGAGGCAAATCTGCATCATTTACTTCTTCAGCTACTTCAATTAATGGTTCTGTGTTTATAACTGTTGTAACAGGATTAATTGGTTTTAAAGTTTTTAATTCAGGAACTTTTGGTTCAGGTTCTTTAGGAATTAATACTTCTATATTTGAAATAATTTGTGGTTTTTCGTTTGGCTTATCAACCACAAGTGGCTTATCAAACATAGAAGCAATAATAGGAGCAGATACTGTAACCATTACTAAAGTGGCTGCAATCATCATAGACCGTTTTAAACGTTTATGATAGTTTTTTCGGAGTTCGTAAGCACCATACACTTTGTTACGGTTGTCGAAAATGATGTCTAACACATCGGCTTGGAGAATTTTGTTTGTGTCCATTTTATTTGTTTTTGATGAAGTAAAAAATCAATCCATAAAAATATTTAGGTAAACGTTATTCCATTTATTCTTTCTTTATAACTAGGATGTAAAATATTTATTGTTTCCATAAAAAAAATAAAAGTTTTTTTGAATTTGAAAAAATGAAAAACATTTAGTAGGTTTAACCAATAATTAAAACAAATGACAATAGGAATATTGAAAGAACCACAAGGCGAAAACAGGGTTTCGGCTTTACCTGAAGTGGTTGCAAATTTTATCAAATTAAAAGTTGAGGTAGTGGTTGAAAATGGTGCTGGTGATTATTCTTTTGCCAGTGATGATGATTATAAACATGTTGGTGCTTCTATTTCATCAAGAAATGATGTGATGTCTAAAGCCGATATTTTATTGTCTATCAACCAACCCATAGAAAATAGTTTCAAAGACAAAGCAGTTGTATTAGGCGTATATCAACCTTTATTTAATTTTAATTTAATGAAAGATTGGAGTGCCTCAGGTTACACAACGTTCAGCATGGACACCATTCCTCGTACAACTCGTGCACAATCGATGGACGTATTGAGTAGCCAAGCAAACATTGCAGGTTACAAAGCCGTATTGTTAGCCGCTACGACTTACAGCAGATATTTTCCTATGTTTATGACTGCTGCAGGAAGTATTGCTCCAGCTAAAATGTTGATTTTAGGTGCTGGTGTTGCAGGTTTACAAGCCATAGCAACATCAAAACGATTAGGTGCGGTGGTTGAAGTATTTGATACTCGACCTGCAGTTAAAGAAGAGGTGATGAGTTTGGGTGCAAAATTTGTAGAAGTAGAAGGTGCAGCCGATGCAAGTAAAGCAGGAGGTTATGCTGTAGAACAAAGCGAAGAATTTTTGCAACGCCAAAAACAAAAAATTGCTGACAGCGCTGCAAAAGCTGACATCATAATTTCTACAGCTCAAATACCAGGTAAAAAAGCGCCTATTTTAATTACCAAAGAGATGATCGCTGACATGCGTTCAGGCTCTGTGATTATTGATTTAGCAGCATCAACAGGTGGTAATACTGAGCATACTAAAAATAACGAAACGGTGGTTGTAAATGGTGTGACAATTATTGGAAATTCAAATCTTCCTTCGATGCAAGCAAGTGATGCAAGCAAGGTTTATGGTAAAAATATTTTAAACTTTTTGAAATTAATGATCGATGCTGAAGGCAATATCAATTTGAATTTTGAAGACGATTTAATTAAAGGAACTTGCATTACGCATGATGGCAAAATTGTAAATGAACGAGTTCTTTCATTATGCTAATTTGCTAATTAGACACATTAAATATTAATCATTAAACATTAAAAAATTAAACATTATTTATATGGAAGCAATATTCATTTTTTTTAGTTCAAATTATAACATGATTACGATTGTTATCTTATCTATTTTTTTAGGAATAGAAGTTATTTCTCGTGTACCTTCTGTGTTACACACTCCTTTAATGAGTGGAGCAAATGCCATTCATGGAGTGGTTGTCATTGGCGCTATTATTGTGATGGGACAAGCAGAAAGTAACGATTATTTGGTTTTGACGTTAGGCTTTTTAGCCGTTATTTTAGGCACGCTTAATGTTGTAGGTGGATTTGTGGTAACAGACCGTATGCTTGAAATGTTTTCTAAAAAGAAAAATTCCAAAAAGTAAAATGCCAAATTCCAAAAAAAATTAATACTAAAAACCCCAAATTCCCGAGTAACTAGAAGTAAAAAATGGAGAATAGAATTGTAAATACATTTACTGAATTAGAAAATCGTTGTTTAGATTTTTCATTAAAAGTTAAAGACTTTTGTAGAACCATTAAACAAGATGTAATTAATCAAGTTTATATTTCTCAAGTTATCCGTTCTAGTTCTTCCATTGGTGCAAACTATATTGAAGGAAATGAAAAGTTAGGGGAAAAGGATTTACTATTTAGAATAAAAATTACAAGAAAAGAAGCAAAAGAAACAATATATTGGCTACATCACTTTAATAAGTCTGAAGAAAGAGATTTCTTAATTGATGAAGCTGACCAATTACGAAAAATATTTTCATCAATACTTACAAAACTAACTTTAAACAATATTAATAACTAAAATTTCATCTATCCCTTTGGAATTTGGAATTTAAAAATTTGGAATTTATCATTATGCAAAACTTCATTTTATTATTATCATATTTAATCGGCAGTATTTCATTCATCGTTGGATTAAAAATGCTTTCCCATCCGGATACTGCACGTAAAGGGAATTTATATGCAGCTGTAGGTATGACCATTGCTATTTTAGCAACCATCTTTTTATACAAAGATGATAGTGGACATTATTTAGGCAATTATCCTTGGATTTTTGGAGGATTAATTATTGGAACTGTTATTGGAACCATGATGGCTAAACGTGTTCAAATGACTGGCATGCCTCAAATGGTAAGTTTGTTTAATGGAATGGGTGGTGCTTGTGCAGCTATTATTTCTATTGTAGAATTTAAACATTTAATGCATAAACAAGCAAATACTGAAACAACAAATACAATTACTGAAACATTAAATGCTATAATTAAACTTGTAACAACATATTCTAATCATTCATTAATACTTTTTACTATCCTTTTAGGCCTTGTTATTGGCACCGTTTCTTTCTTTGGTTCGATGATTGCTTTTGGTAAATTAAATGGCAATTTGAATGATAAAACATTACCAGCTCAACAAGTTATTAATATTGGATTATTATTAATTATTGTAGGCTTATTAGCAGCTATGGTTACTGGTTTTACGGGTATTGATATCACTGTTTTATTTTGGGCGTTGTTTGGCGTTTCTGCATTGTATGGTATTTTATTTGTCATGCCAATTGGTGGAGCCGATATGCCAGTGGTTATCTCTTTACTAAATTCATTTACAGGAGTTGCTGCTGCTTGTGGAGGTTTTTTATACTCAAATCCTGTAATGTTAACTGGTGGAATTTTAGTAGGAAGTGCAGGAACCATTTTAACGATATTAATGTGTAAAGCGATGAATCGTTCGTTGACGAATGTAATTGTGGGAGCATTTGGTGGGAATAAAAATGGTGCAGCTCAACAAGAAGTTGGAGGTGCTTACAAAGAAATTTCGATGTCGGACACGGCTGTTTTAATGGCTTACTCAAAACGTGTAGTTATTGTTCCTGGTTATGGATTAGCCGTTGCACAGGCCCAACATATTTGTCATGAGTTAGAAAAAGTATTGGAAGAAAAAGAGGTAGAAGTTACGTATGCCATTCATCCTGTAGCTGGTCGTATGCCAGGACACATGAATGTGTTATTAGCAGAAGCCGATGTTCCTTACGAGAAATTAAAAGAGATGGAAGAAATTAATCCTGAGTTTGCACAAACAGATGTAGTATTAATTTTAGGAGCCAATGATGTGGTGAATCCTGCTGCCAAAAATGACCCTGCCTCTCCTATTTATGGCATGCCAATTTTAGAAGTGGAAGACGCAAAACATGTAATTGTAAACAAACGAAGTATGAAACCTGGTTATGCTGGTATCGAAAATGCATTGTTCTTCCAACCAAAAACATCTATGCTTTTTGGTGATGCTAAAAAAGTGTTGCAAGATTTAGTAGCTGAGTTGAAAGCATTGTAAAATTGATATATTGATTTGTTAATTATCATCGATTTAAAAAAAGATTTTGGATTTGATGTGAATAAAATTTCGATGTTTGACGATCTAATTTTTGAATTAAAATACAAATCTGATTACAAGAAATCAATCCAAAAAATCTTATCTAAGTTGTAACCTTTTCATTTACATTAGAAATCTAAAAAATAAAATCAAATGTTAGAAAACGAATTATACCCATTAACGTTCAAGTTTAATATCACAACCTTTCATAATGATTTTACTATTAAAGATATTACTGGCGAAACGCGTGCTTATGTAAAACAAAAAATGTTTAAGTTTAAAGAGCATGTACGTGTTTTCACAAACGAATCTGAAACAGCTATTGCTTATGAAATTAAGGCCGACAAATGGATTGATTTTAATACCGTTTATAACTTTTTAAAACCTGATGGAAATTCTATAGGAAGTGTTGCTCGCAAAGGCTGGCGCTCTATTTGGAAAGCCAGCTATGAATTATTTGATGAAAATAAAAACCAAGATTTACTCATTCAAGAGAAAAATCCATGGGTAAAAGTTGGGGATGCATTATTAAGCGAAGTGCCTATTTTAGGCATATTTACCGGCTATTTATTTAACCCTTCATATACCGTAAAAAGACCTGATGGAACTTTGGTTTGTACATTCAAAAAAACACCTTCATTCTTCGGTCGCAAGTTTGAATTGTTTAAAGAATCAGAATTTGAACAAGGCAAAGAAGAACGTGTAAAATTGGGTTTAACCATGATGGTTTTGTTGGAAAGACGCAGAGGTTAAAATATTATTTCTTCCTCACCACCAACATTCTATAGCTCCATAACTCATCCAGTAAAGCTTTATATTGAAAATAGCCAGATTGGTAATGTTTCTTTCCAAAACGAGAAGTATCGTTAAACAAATTATATATTTTAGAGGGCAATGCTCCTAGTAAATAGGAATTGTACATTCGTTTGGAGGATCGTAAAATATGTTGACTGACATCCATATTTTGTTCCATTTCAAAACCATTTTTTGCTAGTTCATCAATAAAATTATGTTGACTATGAAACTCTTGAATGGCCCACAAATCTCCCCAATTTTTCATGTGCTTATCTTTGTCAATTTCTCCTTTGGATTCTACAAAATAATCGGCAATAATAATTTTTCCATTGGGTTTTAATAAACGTTTGGCTTCATTTATAAAATCCAATTTGGGGCTAGCATAACAAGTACTTTCACAACCCCAAATAATATCAAACGATTCAGATTCGAATTTTGTTTTTGTAAAATCTTGTAAACTAAAATCAACTAAATTTTTATCAGTAAACGTTTGCTTAAAATCGTTTGCAATTTGCAATTGTTTTTCACTCAATGTAATTCCTGTAACATGACAACCAACAGTAGATGCTAAATAAAAAGCAGCCCCTCCAACTCCACAACCTGCATCTAAAACGCTATGATGCGATTTTATATGAGCCAATTCAGCCATTTTACGATTGGTATTTTTCAAAGCATCATTAAATGAATATGTATTTTCATCCCAATAGCCATAATGTACAGCCATTGACTTTTTAAGGTTCCACCATATTTCATAATGGTCTAGCGTTTGATTGTAATAATCTGCGATGTCTTTAGAATTAAACATTGGTACAAATATAGTTAAATAGTTAGCAGTCTTCAACTGGCAATATGCAATAAAAAACAGCATTTCTAAAATCTCATTTCTCAACACTCATTACTAAAAAAAACTTTCACATTTCATTTTAAATTCAATTCCTTACTTTTACGACTCAAAATAAAATATGAACATACCATTTTTTAAGAAAAAAGAAGAAAATTCAAAACCAAAACCCAAAAAATCAATTATTAGAGAGTGGTTAGACGCTGGCGTTTTTGCTATAGTAGCAGCTACCATTATACGAACTTTTTTTATAGAAGCATATACGATTCCTACACCATCGATGGAAAAATCGTTGTTAGTGAATGATTATTTATTCGTGAGTAAAATGCATTATGGACCTCGTTTACCAATGACTCCTTTAGCCATTCCTTTTGTACATAATGTAATGCCTATTTTTGGCGGAAAGCCTTATAGCACTGCAATTCAATGGCCTTATAAAAGAATGTGGGGTTTTCAAAATGTGGAACGTTATGATGATGTTGTTTTTAATTTCCCTGAAGGAGATACCGTATTTTTAGAAATGAACAACCCAACTTATTATGATTTAGTGCGCTATTATAATTGGGATAAAAATTCGCACGAGTATGTAACTCATCCGGTAGATAAAACCGACAACTATATTAAACGTTGCGTAGGTATTCCTGGAGATAAAATTGAAGTTCGAAGTGGTACATTAATGGTAAATGATCAACCAGCTACTGCATTTAGATATATACAACAGAAATATCAAGTGCTAGCAAATGGCACTTATTTAAATATTGATCAATTAAATGAAATGGGCGTTCAAAATGAAGACATTGAACAATCTCCACAAAATCCATTTTTATATATTGTAAATACTACAAAAGAAAACATAGAACTCATAAAAAAATTCAATAATGTTTCTAGTATTACACAAATAATTACTCCAATTCAATTTGGTAAAATTCCTGGTGAAATATGCTTTCCTCATGATACTGCAAACTTTAGTTGGACTAAAGACAATTTCGGACCTATAGTTTTGCCTAAAAAAGGAGCTAGCGTTTCTATTAATATGCAAAACATAGCTCTATATAAACGTTTAATTCAAACGTATGAAAAACATAGTTTTGAAATAAAAGATTCAACCATTTTGATTGATGGGAAACCAGTCACTACCTATACTTTCGCCATGGATTATTATTGGTTAATGGGTGATAACAGACACAATTCTTTAGACTCTCGTTTTTGGGGTTTTGTGCCAGAAGACCACGTAGTTGGAAAAGCATGGTTTATTTGGATGAGTTATGATGCGAAAGGAATTCGATGGAAACGTTTATTTAGAAGCGTAAAATCCCTAGAAAATTAATTCGTCAAGTATTCAAATTTGCTTATTTACGCACCTCACTTTTTTATTGTTTTTTATCTAATGTAAATCCAAAACTGGAGCCTACATCAATTGTGCTTCTGCAGCTAACGGTGTGGTTATGTGCTTCTATAATATGTTTTACAATGGCTAAGCCCAAACCAGTTCCACCAACATTTCTGCTTCTAGCAGTATCTGTTCTGTAAAATCGTTCAAATACTCGAGGTACATGTTCTTCTAAAATACCTGATCCATCATCAGTAATTTCTATAAAAATAGTTTTTCTATCTACTTCATAAATACCAGCCGTTGTAGACCCATTTTCTTTGCCATATTTAATCGAATTTTCAATTAAATTTACAAGTACTTGTTTAATTTTTTGTCTGTCGGCAAATACCGAAATAGGCTTTTCGCAACCTTTTTTTATGGATAAATCAATCTTTTTGGGAACAGATTTAAAAGACAACTCTTCAAAAACCTCTTTAATCAATTCTTGAATTAAAAATTCAGATTTCAGAATTGGTATTTGATTCGATTCCAATTTAGAAATATTGTCTAAATCATCTACCAATTCAGCTAAACGATCAATACTTTTAGATGCATTTTGAAGAAAAACCTCTTTGACTTTTACGTCATTCATAGCACCGGCTAATAACGTTTCAATATAACCTTGAGTCGCAAAAATAGGAGTCTTCAATTCATGTGCTAAATTCATTAAAAATTGTTTTCTAAACTCCACATTACTTTCTAATTTTTTTATTTCGTTTTCACGCTCTTCAGCCCATTTATAAGCATCTTTTTTGACTTCATCTATTGATTTTTGAGGGAGCAATTCACTGTTGTAAAACTCTTCCCTTTTCGTTGCTTTTGTTTGTGAAATAAATTTGTAGATTAATTTAATTTTTCGATAAATAAATTTTTCTAAAATAAAATAAACTAAATAATAGGTAAAAATGAATAACAGAAGAAATGAAATTCCACTGTGCATTAAATTTTTTGTAAAATAAATAACAATTAAGCCAGTAACTAATGAAACAGCAACAGCTGTAAGGAATGCTAATTGTGAAGGAGAAGTATTTTTTGTTTGTAACACACCGTAAAAATAGAAAAAAGATTTAACTTTTTTTCTAAATTTCAAATTTATAACCAACTCCTTTAACTGTGTGTATGAAATCGGCATTTAACTTTTGTCTAATTTTTCGAACGTGTACATCAATCGTTCTATCTCCTACAATAACTTCACTTCCCCAAACTTTTTCTAATATTTCATTTCGTAAAAAAACCCTGCCTGGCTTAGATGCTAATAAGGAAAATAATTCAAATTCTTTACGAGGCAGAACAACCTCTACTCCATTGTGTTTTACTAAAAATCGTTCTCTATTTATTTCTAAATTAGGGAATGAAATAATTTTACCATCGTCTTTAGAAATTCTTCTAAATGCAGAGTGAATTCTTGAAACCAATAATTTAGGCTTAATTGGTTTTGATATGTAATCATCAGCACCTAACTCCAATCCTTTAATTTCAGATTGCTCGTCAGACTTTGCTGTTAAAAAAATAATTAACGTGTCATCATATTCTGAATTGGCTCTCAATTCGATGCACGTTTGAATACCATCTTTATGAGGCATCATAATATCCAATAAAATAAGGTCTGGTTTAAACGACTTAGCTTTGCTGATAGCATCCACACCGTTTTCGGCTATGTCTACTTCGTATCCGTTCAATTCCAAATTGTATTTCACAATTTGGATAATGTCCTTCTCGTCATCAACCACTAAAATTTTACCTAATTTATTTCCCATTATTACTACAAAAATAGATAAGAAATTTTATAATATATTAATTATTTTGATTATGAAATTGTTAAGTTACTAACTAGCTAATTCTTGACTGGGATTGGATTTCAACTTTCTATTTTCTTTTATGAATGTTGTTAAATGTTTGATGCTGTTGATAAACCAAAATGAAAAAATAATGACAATGAAATAGTTAGAATAAATTTTGAAATTATTTTGGGAGTTTAATACGGTTTGCATACTTCCAAAAGATTGAAATAAACCCAACACAGGCGCCAATATATCCAATATTTTTTTTGTTAATTCCCAATTCAATTTAATAGCTTATTTTAATTGTTAAATTTAACTATTTGTTTCTATTGAATTCCTTTTTTTATTTTCCCAAATCATGCTTAGTGTATGAATACCTACACTAACAGCTATTAATGATATTCCGATGTAAAACCCAATGCCTAAATCTTTATTTTCGTGGTAAAAAAACATGGCTAAAACGATACCATATACAGGTTCTAAATTTACCATTAATACTGTTGTAAACGAGGATAGTTTTTTTAAGGCACTCAATGCCAACGATTGACCCCAAACGGTGCAACATAAACTCAATACTCCTAACCAAACTAGATCCATTTTAGTAGGCATAAAATTTGTTTTAGGTAAATAATGAATGTAAAAAGGTGCCAAAATAGTTAACAATAAAAATCCTGAACCAATTTCATAAAATGCAACCATTCTTGAAGGGTAAGAGTTCACTATTTTTTTATTCATAATGGTAAAAACGGAGCTTAACATAGCTGCAATAATTCCTAAAAGAATACCAAACGCATATTTAATTTCAAAATGATAAATGCAATACATTCCAATTAAGGCAATAAAACCAATCAATAATTCCTTCGGATTAAATTTTGTTTTGAGCACAATAGGTTCTAACAAAGCAGTAAAAATGCCTGCAGTAGCCAAGCAAGTTAACGCTATTGAGGCATTTGCATATTTTATGGACCCATAAAAAGCCACCCAATGAATGGCAATAATGCATCCAATTTTGGCGAATTGAACCAATTCTTTTTTAGAAATCGTAATAAATTCTTTTCGATAAACTAAAATGCCTAAAAAAATAATTGCCGTAATAAAAGTTCTATACCAAACCAATGGAAACTCTGCCAACTCAATTGCCCTGCCCAAAACTCCCGTAAATCCCCATAAAAATACCGCTAGGTGCATTTTTAGTAACGCATTCTTCATAATTATCTATTCTAAAAGCCCATTTTTAGTGGCTATTATATTATTTTTGCACAAAATAAGAGAAAATAAAGAATTAATTCGTTTTTTTTAAATTTTTGATATACTTTTGCACTCCTTAAAAAATTGTCGAAATGCCCAAAATGAAGACCCACTCAAGAGCGAAGAAAACGTTCAAAATTACTGGAAGTGGAAAAGTAAAAAGATTCAAAGCGAATAAAAGTCACTTGTTATCCAAGAAAGCGACTAAACGTAAACGTCATTTACGTGGAAGTTGTTTAGTAGGAAGTGCTAATTCAAGTATGGTTAACCGTCTTCTTTGTATAGGAGGATAGTCAATCAGTTGGCAATTGCTAGTTGGCAGTTGTTAGTAAAAAATTATTAATACAAGTAAAATTTTAAAATATGCCACGTTCAAAAAACGCCGTTGCAAGTAGAGCAAGAAAAAAGAAAATATTAAAGCAAGCAAAAGGTTTTTACGGTAAGCGTAAAAATGTATTTACCGTTGCGAAAAACGTTGTTGAAAAAGGAATGACCTACAAATTTAGAGGTCGTAAATTGAAAAAACGTGAATATCGTACTTTATGGATTGCTCGTATAAACGCTGCTATTCGTGCTGAAGGTATGAATTACTCTACATTCATGAACAAATTAATCAAGTCTGACGTTACGTTAAACCGTAAAGTTTTAGCGGATATGGCAATGAATGAGCCTGCAACTTTTAAAGCAATTGTTGCTCACGTAAAATAATAAAACTCATTTTATATAGTAAAGGTGTACTTGTTCAGTACACCTTTTTTTCGTTGGAATTATTCGTAAGGTATTCTGATGAATTCTTCTTTTAGTTTTCTGTTGAATAAGGCAATTTTAAAAATCAAATACACTTATCGTTCAAACATTCATTTGAATACATGTATAAAACCTTTTTTAAATTCAATTTATCCATATTAAAATTTTAATTGAATGTAATATCCAAACTAAGAATTACGTTACATTTGTGGGCCTGCTTTTATGATTAAAAAAATTTCATTATTAATTGTTACTTTCTTTCTTTCTATCAACCTGATGGCGGAACAATTTATACTTGAAGGAAAAGTTACGAATACTCGTTTGGAGCCATTAAGTTTCGTCACCGTTCAAATAAAATCTCAACAAATGGGAACTCGAACAGATGATAATGGACATTATAAATTAAAATTGGAAGAAGGTGAATACGATCTTATTTTTTCGTTGATTGGTTATCGTACAATAGAGCAAAAAGTAATTGTTCGTAAAAGTGGAATGACCTTAAATCTCATTTTAGAAACGAGTACGAAGGGAATGAATGAAGTAAAAATTACAGCCAATAAAAAAGACAAAGCAGAAGAGTATATTAGACAAGTTATTAAAAGCAAAGATGCTAATTTGTCTAAAATAAATACCTTTTCTTGTAACGCCTATATCAAAGCTACTGAAACACTCTCCTCTACTGTCAATAAAAAAAATAAAAAAAATGAGGTTGTTTTAACGGACTCTATCCTTCAAAAAAGAATAAACGATTCGGTTTCAAAATCATTAAATAACATGCACATGGCTGAAATTTATATGCGTGTAGATTATGAATATCCTGATAAAATTAAAGAAGAAAGAACTGGAATAAAAAAACGTGGAAATACGGAAGGCCTTTTTTACATGACTACTACTGATGGCGATTTTAGTTTGTACAACAACTTAATTAGGGTGCCTGCATTAACACAAACGCCTATGCTATCGCCTATTAGTTACAGTGGTTTGGTGGGTTATAAATTTAAAACAATTAAAGTAGATAAAAAAAGTGGGCATACATTGTATACCATTAAATTTTCTCCTGTAAAAGCTGGCAATGCATTGATAGATGGTGAAGTGGTGATTGTAGATACTTCATGGTCTATTATTGATGCACGATATACTTTCCCTTCTCATTTATTGACAGAATATGATAAATTTGAGGCCATTATTTCGTATGAATTAATTCAACAAAAAACGTGGATGTTGGACCGATTAGAATTGAATTATTTTTCTAAATCGGGTAAATCTAAAAATGATGGAACCACCCTTGTTATTTTTGATGATTATAAAATAGATACTGTTTTTAAGAAAAAATATTTTACAACTGAAGTGAGTTCGACATCGTTAGCAGCTTACGAACGAGATTCTACTTTTTGGAATACAGTAAGAAAAGAACCTTTAACTGAAAAAGAATTGCAATTTATCCACTTTAAAGACAGCATTTTTGATTATACACATACCACTCAATATTTAGATTCGATTGATAAAAAAAATAATAAAGTAACTTGGAATGAAGTGTTATTTACGGGCGTTTCTTTTTATAAAAGGGCGAATGAAAGAACCATTAGTTTTTACCCGATTACTTCTATTTATCGATTTTTGTATCCTGGTGGTGCAAGATTTGGAACAGGTATTAATTATAGGATCACCCCTAAAAATAAAAAAACATTTTCGTTGGGTACCGACATTGCTTACGGTGGTTTGAAAAAAGATTTGATTGGATTTTTAAGAGGGTTTTATCGATACAATCCGTTTAACAATGGGTATATAAACATGAGTACTGGACGAAATTATGAATTGGTTTTTGCGAATGATTCCTATATCAATATATTGCGTCGTTCTAATTTTTATAAAAAAGATTATATCGAATTAGAACATGGTGTTGAATTAATGAATGGATTGGTTTTACGAAATAAAATAGAGTTTGCCCACAGAACTCCAATTCAATTTAACAATACCGACAATTCGTTTGATCAATTGCTGAGCAACGCTGGTTCGGATACCGCTAAATACAATGTATTTAACCCATACAATGTTTTTTACAATGTGATTACGCTGGAGTATACCCCTCGACAAATGTATATGCGTGAGCCTCGACAAAAAGTTATTTTGGGTTCAAAATATCCTACCGTTTATGGTACTTGGAGAAAAGGGGTTCCTGGTGTTATAAAAAGTATTGTAGATTATGATTATGTAGAATTTGGTTTAAAACAACGTTTAAAATTGGGCTTGCTCGGCATTTCAGATTATAAAGTTTTTACTGGAAATTTTTTAACGAAAACCAATTTACAACAAATCGATTATAAATTTATACGAAGAGGTGACCCTTGGGTTTTTAATGAACCTACCCGAAATTTTCAATCGTTAGACTCCACGTTTCCTGTACTAAACACTTTTTTTGAGGGACATTATTTGCATGAATTTTATGGTTCATTGATTAATAAAATTCCATACATGAAAAAATTAAAACTGTATGAAATTGCTGGTGGTGGCGCTTTGTATGTTCCTGAACGAAAACTTATTTATTTTGAATTGTTTGCCGGTTTAGAAAAACCTTTTAAACTCTTTGGCGAAAAATTTAAATTGGGTGCTTATGTAGTGAGTAGCATTGCCAACCAACAAAACAATCCTTTTCAGTTTAAAATAGGATTGCAACATTATGATATTTATAGAAATAGATGGGAGTAGATAAAATTACGAATTTTAAATTACGAATTACAAATTTTACCACTGAGTAAATAAGTCGTTAGTAAATAGTACTTAGTAGTTAGATTTATTTACACAAAATAAACACGCATTCCTTCGAACGTATTTTTGATATTTTCTTTGTTTAAATCTTTATTGAAAATGCCAAATAAAGTACTGCCACTGCCGCTCATAGATGCATAAATAGCACCTTGTTCGTATAATTTATTTTTAATATTTTGTAACATTGAATGCGCTTCAAAAATGGGTTTTTCAAAATCATTGATTAATTCTTCTTTCCAAGAATTGATGGGTTGTTGAATAATTTCAAATACCGATTTTTGTGGTTGATGGGGTATTAATTGAGCAAATGCCCAACCGGTATTGACATGTATTTTGGGATTGACTAGCACAAATTGATACGCTGATAAATTTAATTGAATAATTTCCAAAACTTCTCCTCTACCCGTTGCTTTGCATGGTTGATTATGAATAAAAAAGGGACAGTCGCTTCCTAATTGTGCCGCATATTCAATCATTTTTTGTTTGGTAATTTGTAATTGAAATTGCTTATTTAAAGCCATGAGCATAAATGTTGCATCGGCCGAGCCTCCTCCTAATCCTGCGCCTGTAGGAATGTTTTTCAATAAATGAATGTTTACATTTGGCAGTTGAGGAAAATCTTTTTTCAGCAAATGATAGGCTTTTAAAACAATATTCTCCTCCATATTACCAGGAATAGCAATCCCACTCATTTCAAATTTCATTTCGTTGGACTCAATAAACTCGAGGGTATCGAATAAGGCAATGGGATAAAAAATAGTTTCTAAATCATGGAAGCCATCGGCTCGTTTACGAATTATAGTTAAGCCTAAATTTATTTTTGCGTTGGGAAATTGTATCACGGTGTAAAGATAATTATTCTAACTCCATTTTTCTAAACTTTACTGATGTAGTGTATTGTCTTACAGGTTGGTATCTCACCAAACTGCTTATTTCGGTTGGTGAGACACCAACCGATAGGTAAACCGATAGGTAAAGGATGAAAACCATTACATTAACCATAAATTACCAATTATTTTCCCTAATGTATCATATCGGATATTGTTTATTCAAACAATAAGCATCAATTTTATACATTCTAAATTATAAAAAATGAAAAACAAAATTTTACTGCTAATTATAGTGGCAACGTTAGGATTAACAACTGCAACTATGGCACAAGTGCCCTCTTTTGTACCTACAAACGGGCTCGTTGGTTATTGGCCTTTTAATGGCAATGCCAATGATGAAAGTGGGAATGGAAATAATGGAACAGTGAATGGAGCTACTTTGACGAGTGATAGAAATGGGAATGCGAATAGCGCATATGACTTTAATGGTCAATCTGAAATAAGTTGTTCTTTTAACGGCGTGCCTAGCGGAAATGTTAATCGAACTTTAAATTTATGGATAAAAAGTAATAATATTAATCAAGTCAACAAGATGTTAGCTGGATATGGAAATGATAGTCCGTTAGAGATGTTTGCACTAATAATGTATAATCCTTCTGCTCTTGGTAAAGTTGCATTCTGGGCTAGAGATAATGATACTCCATTTTTAAATTCAATTAATTTAAATGTATGGACAATGTTTAGTGTAGTTTATAACAACGATACTGTTAAATTATATGAAAATGGCATACTGATATTGGCAAACAATTATTCTTTTATTCCACTTATTACTCCTCAAAGTTCAATATTTTATATTGGTAATTTTAATAACAATGTAACAGGTTTTGATGGTCAAATAGATGATGTTGCTTTATGGAATCGTGTCCTAACCCAACAAGAAATCACCGATTTATACAATAGCTGTCAATTATCGGTAAGCACCCAACCTGCCAGTCAAACTATAAACATCAACAACAATGCACAATTCATTGTGGGTTCATCTGATACTAATGCTACTTATCAATGGCAAACAGACCTAGGTTTAGGTTTTCAAAATATAAGCACTTTAGGGCAATACAGCGGTACTACCAATGATACTTTATCGGTTGCTAATGTGGCTATGAACAATGATAATCAGCTATTTCGTTGTATTATCAATAGTGGTTCTTGTACAGATACTTCAAATGTTGCAGTGCTTACAATCAACAGCAATGTTGGCATCCATGAAATGGCTCAACACAATTTATTCTCTGTGTTTCCAAATCCAGCCCACAATATAATCAATGTAAAAGCAGATCATAAACTCATTGGTTCGGTATTTACCATTTATGACAATACAGGCAAAGCCGTGCAATCGGGCAAAATAAACGCTGCAAACACAACAATTGAATTGAGTAATTTATCAGGTGGTGTTTATTTGTTTAGCATAGGTGACAATATGAAGCAGACATTTAAGCTTATCAAAGAATAACAAGCAAGTTGGTTTATAATAAAATAAAAAATCCGAAGCAAAATGCTTCGGATTTTTTTATCAAAGTATTTGTCTTACAGGTTGGTGAGACACCAACCGATAGGTAAATGTATTCGATTATTCTAACTCCATTTTTCTAAACTTTACGACCGTAGTGTATTTGGTAGCTTCAGTCCAAACCATGGCAATGGTATTCCCTATTTTACTATTGGTTGGTGTCTCACCAACCAATAGATTTATTTTTTAAAATGAGTTAAAATACCAAACTCATCGGTTCCGTCTTTATAAAAAAGGCTACTGCTCCACTTATAATCTTCTGGTTGTAACGCTAAATTCCACTTTTCTCTAATCGGATTATTGTGAATGTACTCTAGTTTTTGAATTAAATTTTCTTCACTACTTAAATGAATTGCTAAAGGGTCTCTTTTCCAAAATTGCATTTGTCTATCAAATTTGTCTACTCTAAATTTTTCCAGTATTATATCATTCTTTGTAAATAAATATTTTTGAAATTGATGCGCAGTAAATTTAGCAAAACTACCAGCAGGACTTTCTTTGCCATTTAGTTTTAACATGTTCCAAATTAAATGAATATGATTTGGCATAATTACATAAGCATATATTTCTACTAATTTATTCTTTACCAAATATTGTAACGAATTTATGATGATCATTTTTATATTATCATCTAACAAAAGATATTCAAAATTATGGATTGTATCTGTATAAAAATAAGCTTGCTCATTATACATTTGACCTTGTCTTTTATGGAAAATATTCATATTTCAAAAATAATAACTATTTCGGTTGGTGAGACACCAACCTATCGTAAAATTTCCTACAGATTGGTTTCTCATCAAATTGCTTTTTCGGTTGGTGAGACACCAACCGATAGGTAAAGAGCTTGTCTTACAGGTTGGTGTCACATCAAACTGTTTATTTCGGTTGGTGAGACACTAACCGATAGTAAAATTTCCTACAGATTGGTTTCTTATCAAACTGCTTATTTCGGTTGGTGAGACACTAACCGATAGTAAACCGATAGTTTAATTTGGTTTCTCATCAAACTGCTTATTTCGGTTGGTGAGACACTAACCGATAGTAAACCGATAGTTTAATTTGGTTTCTCATCAAA
>JBILBN010000006.1:0-60548 GCA_044353665.1 Chitinophagaceae bacterium
GGAACTTATACTTACACACCAAATCCAGGATTTAGTGGAACAGATGTGATTGTAGTATCGATTTGTGATGCAGGACTTCCTTTACCTGGCGTATGCGTAAACGATACGATTACAGTAACGGTATTACCAGTAACGGAAACAAATCCTGATATGAATGTAACTTCATTAAATATACCGGTAAGTGGTAATTTAGTTACAAATGATGATGTACCAGTAGGAACTACTTATGGTGTGCCAACTGGAAATCCAAGCAATCCAGCTGGAGGTACTATCGCTATGAATCCTGATGGAACGTATACCTTTACCGGTACGAACACTGGTGTATATACTTATAATGTTCCGGTGTGTGCTCCAGGTCAAACAATCAACTGCCCGACAGAAGAGTTGATAGTCACTGTATTAGACCCAACATCGACTACAAATAATCCAATTAATAATACAGACTTAGCAACTTCAACAACGACAACACCGGTAGTCATCAATGGATTATCGAATGATGCATCTGGTAATACTGGAGGCAGTTTGAATCCAGGCAGTTTGACAATCACGGATGCTCCTAATCATGGAACGGCTACCGTGAATCCATCAACAGGCGCAGTGACGTACACTGCAAATGCAGGATTTGTTGGGACAGATACGTTGGTATATCAAGTATGTGATAACAGCAGTCCAACCCCATTGTGTGGAACTGCAATGCAAATCATTACTATCTTGCCAGCCAATGGAGTCAATGATGGTCCAGCGGCAAGTGATGATTATATGTCGGAAGAGGGTACAACACCAGCCACTGGAAATGTATTAATTAATGACACAGACCCTGAAGGTAATACGTTGAACGTAACTCCTCAAACGACTACCATACCAGGTAAAGGAACGTTGGTATTAAATACTGATGGAACCTATACATTTACTCCAGTACCTGGCTTTACAGGAACAGTGGACATACCATACACCGCTTGTGATAATGGTATACCCCAAGTATGTACTCAAGCGACCTTGTATATTACGTATAGAGTAAGTAATACTCCATTATACGTTAATTTATTTAGTTTCAAAGCGAAGTCAAACGGTTGCAATATTGATTTAGTATGGGAGGCAAAAAATGAAGTGAATTTTAGTCGATATGAAATTTTACGCAAAGTGGAAGGCAGCAGCGATTTTGTAAAAATTGCTGAAATTAACTCAAAAGCTACCGATGATAAGTTGGTAACGTATAACTACAGTGATAAAGAGTTACGATCATTTAAAAGGTATGAATATAAATTGAAAATGGTTGACATGGACTCAAGATATTCGTTCAGTAAAACAGAATTGGTTAAATTAGATTGTAGACCTAAAGAGGAAATTGCTGTTTATCCAAATCCGATAAGAGGGAATGAACTTTATATCGATTTGTACAATGAAATTGGAACGGACTATAAGTTTACTTTAGTTGACATGACGGGTAGAAAAATACTTGAGTCATCTAAAACGCTCAACAATGAACGAGAGACTGTAACATTGTCTACTCATCACATAGCGGCAGGTGTATATCATTTATTGGTTGAAACACCACAAAGCAGTGCGATTAGTTACAAAATTATTAAAGAGTAGTTGGTTCGAAAAAACAAGGTGATTTTTTTAATGAAGTAATCATTATTTCAAAAAGCAGTTAACAATTAATACCACCCTAACAAATTTTAAAATAGAAAATGAAAAGCTCCCCTGAACAAGGGGAGATTTTTTATGCATGTCAAATTTTAAATAGAACATTTCATCACTACAAACTGTTACCAATAAAAATGCGGAACAAATACCTTTTAATTTGGCTATTTTTCTTTAGCAGAGAGGAAGGGATTCGAACCCTCGATACGATTGCTCATATACACACTTTCCAGGCGTGCTCCTTCAACCACTCGGACACCTCTCTGTTTGTTGGAGTGCGAAAGTAATTTATTTTTTTTAGAATTTAGCTAAATAATCTATCCGCATTTTCAGTAGTAATTTTTGCAACTTCCTCTAACGAAATACCTTTGAGTTCAGCCATTTTTTCGGCAATAATTTTAATGTAGCTGCTTTCATTTCGTTTGCCTCTAAAAGGAACTGGTGTTAAGTATGGAGCATCGGTTTCTAACACTAAATATTTAATGTCTATTCGTTGTACTACTTCTTGAATACCAGCGTTTTTATAGGTTAAAACGCCTCCAATGCCTAAGTAAAAACCACAATCTATTATTTGTTTTGCCATTTCATAGCTCCCTGTATAACAATGAAAAACGCCCCGTAATCCTTTAGGAACATATTCTTTCACAATGTCAATAGAGTCTTGTATACTGTCACGAGAATGAATAACGATAGGCCTGTTAAATTCCAAAGCCCATTCAATTTGAATGCGAAATGCTTTTTTTTGTTGTTCAATAAATGTTTTATCCCAAAAATAATCTAACCCAATTTCGCCGATGGCTGAAAAATTTCTTTTCTCCAGCCAAGCTCTAGCCACACGCAACTCTTCCTCATAATTTTGTTTTACATAACAAGGGTGAACACCCATCATGGCAAAACAATGATTAGGAAATTCTTCTTCTAATTTTATCATTCCTTCGATGGTTTCCGAATCACAATTGGGCAAATACATTTTTGTAATTCCAGCATTGATTGCTCGAAGAATGCTTTCAGTTCGATCTTCTTTAAATTGTTCATCATAAAGATGCGAGTGTGTGTCTATCATAATTAAATTACGAATTACGAGTTTTGAATTACGAATGTAAAACGTAATTCGTAATTGTCAATTTGTAATTTTTAAGAAAGGTATTTTGCCACAATTGGCACCCTTCGGCCAACGCCAAATGCCTTGTTTGAAACTCTAATAATTGGGCAAAATTGATTTCGTTTGTATTCATTTACATTCACTAATTTCAACGCTCGGTCTACAATTTCTTTATCAAAACCTTGTGCAATAATTTCTTTTGGTCCTTGTCGTTTTTCAATATATTGAAAAAGTATAGCATCTAAAATCCTATAATCAGGCAATGAGTCGCTGTCTTTTTGATTTGGTCGAAGTTCTGCTGAAGGGGCTTTGTCAATTATGTTTTGAGGAATAATTTCACCATTTCGATTAATATAATTTGCCAAAGCATATACCTGCATTTTATACACATCACCTAGCACGGCTATACCTCCAGCCATGTCGCCATAAAGTGTTCCATAACCCGTTGCGCATTCACTTTTATTGGTTGTATTCAATAATATTAAACCAAATTTATTTGCAATAGCCATCAATAAATTACCTCTTGTTCGAGCTTGAATATTTTCTTCTGCCACATTAAAAGGCAAATCATTATAAATCGGTTTTAACTCCTGCATAAATGAATCAAAAATTGGTTTGATAGGAACAATATCATACGGATTATTCAAATTTTTTGAGAGTTGCTCTGCATCACTTACACTATGCGCAGTTGAATATTGTGACGGCATTAAAACAGCTCGCACATTTTCTGCGCCCAATGCATCACAAGCCAATGCTAAAACTACTGCGCTGTCTATGCCTCCACTGGAACCTAAAATGGCTTTCGTAAAACCCATTTTTTTAAAATAATCTTTTATGCCCATCAAGAGGGCAGCATGAATTCTGTCTATATTAAGTTGTGAGTCATACATGTCTGATGTCTGATGTAGGATGTTAGGAATTAGATTATTGGTTTTTTCATTTTGGCTTATGCTTACATCTGACATCTGATATCTGTCAACAATTAAAAAATCCTCCTCAAAATATTTCCCTTCTTTCACTAAGTTTCCATGCTCATCAAACACCAATGAGCCACCATCAAATACGATTTCTGTTTGTGAGCCTACACAATTGCAATACAACATCGGTATGTGATATTTAGCCACATTGGCTTTTATAATTGCTTTTCTATCTTCTGCATGTGTGTAATCAAATGGGGAGGCACTCAAATTAATCATCAAGTCGGGTTGTTGTTTTATCAATTCGTCCATCGGACAAATTTTATACAACGGATTGTTGCCTAAATTCCAAATATCTTCGCAAATAGTGACTGCAATTTTTTCTCCTTTAAAATCAATACAATTCCATGAGTCTGCTGGCTCAAAATAGCGATATTCATCAAACACATCGTATGTCGGCAATAATGTTTTATGAACGACTTGTTTAATTTCTTTTTCAAATAAAAAATAGGCACTGTTATATAAATCTTTTCCTTCAGCAACTGCATTTCTCGAAGGCGCACCTACTAAAACCCCAATATTGTCGGCATGTTGTTTAATGGTTTCAACAGCGTCTAAGCATTTATCAATAAAATCATTAAACTCCAAAAAATCACGTGGAGGATAGCCACAAATACTCAATTCGGAAAATACAATTAAATCGGCTTGTTGTTTTTTTGCCTCTTCAATAGCATCAATTATTTTTTGAGTATTGAGTTCAAAATTTCCTATATGATAGTTTTGTTGAGCTAATATTATTTTCATGTTTATTTATTATTTAAACGCAAAGCGTTTTAAGTTTTACGCAAAGAATGAAAGATTTTTTATACGTCTTTTCAAATGCAAAGAAAAGAAGTTTTACGCAAAGGATAGCATAAAAAAACCGTCCTAAAAGAACGGCTTATTTTATTTTTAGTCAAATTTATTTTAGAAAGTGTAACCAATTCTGACAGCAAAACTGTTGCTGCGAATATTTCCATCGCTAAAACGTTTCCCATCATCATTTGTTTTAGGATTGGTAATATCCACAAAACCATTTCTATAAATCAATTGAGCAATTACTGCATTTTTGCCATTTAAATCGTACTCACCACCAATGCCTAAACTCCAACCTAACGTTACAGGGATCACTGTTGCCAAACCGCCTAATTTTTGTTTCACAAAACTTATTGTAGTATCATTACCTGAAACTGCATTTTTTGTATAAAGGTTTACATCTCCTTTTTGGGCAAGTAAAATACCTAAATCAAAGCCTGTTAATACTTGTATTTTAATTTTATCAAAAGTGGTTGCAGTCATTTTTAAACCGATTGGAATCGTTAAGTATTGCGTAGTGTATTTTACATCTGCACCTTTTACATATTTAGGAGGAATTGCAGTTCCAGTTGGTAAATTTGAATTTATTTTTCCTCCTCTCCAATCCATTCCAAGACCTGTATACAACGTGTATCGCTCTGTTAAATTATAGTCTGCATTGAGACCGAAACTAAATCCAACATTTCCTCCATTTTTTTCCACTGCATAATTATCTGCAACAGAAGATGTAGGTTTCATTGAATTGAATGTAGGTCCAGCAAATAAACTAAAACGATATTTTTCAAAAATATCACCTGATTTAGATTTTTGCGCAAAAAGCGATGTAGCACTTGTGAAGGCAATCGTTAAAATTGTCAATGTTTTTTTCATGTTTGAATTTTTAATTTTAAATTAGCGTTTTATGTATCATTTTTGCATAAAAAATATTCCTAAATGATTTTTCAAAAGTACTCTCAAAATATTTTTCACGTCTTAATGGTTTGTTATTTGTTAGCAGTATACACATCTTGTAACAATGCTGCTTCTAAAAAAAATATAGCGGTGTCTAATGTGAAAATTAATTATAAAGCCATTCGTTTTGATAGCCTTTTATTTGCATGTGATACCAATCATATTGCTGTCAGTGTAAACGAATTAGGCAATCAATATCCAGATTTTGCAGCTGTTTATTTTAATGAAATGACCGGGTTTTCAAAAGGAAATGATACTGCTTTATTTAATCAATCGGTTCGTCATTTTTTAACCTATAAAGATTACAAAGGATTAAAT
The DNA here is from genome assembly GCA_044353665.1 of Chitinophagaceae bacterium. GTDB lineage: Bacteria > Bacteroidota > Bacteroidia > Chitinophagales > Chitinophagaceae > OLB11. The sequence continues at coordinate 5,788 of JBILBN010000006.1, forward strand.
GATACCGTGCATAAACATTTTCCAAATACAATTGAATTAGACAAACAATTAGAAAGTGTTTTCAAGCATATTAATTATTATTTCCCTAAAGAAAAATATGGAACGGTTTATTATTTTACATCGGGGTTAAACTCTTGGAGTGCAGTCACTGTAGATACCTTAGTGGGCGTTGGGTTAGATATGTATTTAGGTGCTAGCTATCCTTTTTATCATTCGGTACAATTGCCTGCTTATCAAATTGAGCGATGCGAAAAAGAATATATTCCGGTGAATGTGAGCAAGGCCATTTATGAAAATATGGTTCCTTTTGATGCCAGTGGAAAAACATTATTAGACCTCATGATTTCAAAAGGCAAGCAACAAGTATTTGCAGAATATACCAATCCAACCATCAAAGATGAATTTTTAATGGGCTATCAACCAGCCCAACTAAAATGGGTACAAAATAATGAAGCGATGGTGTGGAATTACTTTGCCGAAAAGAAATTATTGTATTCCACTCAATGGCAAGAAATGATGCGTTATGTAACCGATGGACCAACCTCAACAGGTATGCCGGCTGAGTCTCCAGGAAATATTGGAACTTTTATTGGATGGCAAATTGTTCGAAAATACATTGATTCACATCCTGATGAAAAACTAGCTGATATCTTAATGAATAAAAAAGACAGTCAAACATTCTTAAGAGAAAGTGGTTATAAACCGAGGTAGTTTTTTGGGTATCAAGGCCTTTTTAATTGTGCATCGAATTTGCGACGCTCCATTCAACAACACTTACTTTGTTCAGCTTTTCTTCGTGCTTCTTTGCGGCTTTGCGTCTTAGTGGCAAAAATCTAATCGTTATTTCTTCGTGCATGTTTTCTTTTGTGCCTTTTGTGGTTGAAAATTAACCGCAAAAGGCACAAAAGCTTGTCTTTATTTTCAATATTAAAATGAAAATAAGTATTAGAATAAAATGCACATGGGTGTATAAAAAATGAGACCTTTGGGCATCTTTGCGCCTTTGAGTCTTAGTGGCAAAAATCTAATCATTATTTCTTTGTGCAATTTTGCGGCTTTGCGTCTTAGAGGCAAAATGATAAAAACTTTGGTAAATGAAAATCAAATAAGTAGTTTTACGAACATGGAGAATCAGGAACCCAAACCCGAACGAAGAGTACGTTATACAGGTACCCATCCCAAAGCATTTAAAGAAAAATACAAAGAATTGCAACCAGAGCAATATGCAGTAGATGTAGAAAAAGTAATGAAGCAAGGTAAAACGCCAGCTGGTATGCATCGTTCAATTTGTGTCAAGGAAATTTTGGAAATTCTACAAATTCAACCAGGGCAAATTGGTTTAGATGCTACCCTAGGTTATGGCGGTCATAGTTTGGAAATGCTCAACTGTTTACAACCCAATGGCTTGTTGTACGCAACCGATGTTGATCCCATTGAATTGCCAAAAACAAAAGAACGCTTAGCGAACTTAGGCTTTGGTGAAGATAAAATAGCCATTCGTAAAATGAATTTTTCAAACATTTTACAAATCGTAGCAGAGGCAGGTCCACTTCATTTTGTATTAGCTGATTTAGGCATTTCATCGATGCAAATTGATAATCCTGACAGGGGTTTTTCATATAAAATAAACGGACCATTAGACTTACGATTAAATCCCAACGCAGGAAAATCGGCAGCCGATTTATTGAAAAAAATATCGACAGACAAACTCATTGAAATTTTAACAGTGAATGCCGATGAGCCTTATGCAGAAAAAATTGCAAAAGCGATTACAGCACATATTGCAGCAGGAAAAGAAATTTTAAAAACAGCTCAACTGCAAAATATCATTCAAGAAACATTAAGCTTTATTCGCGCTGTAAATGCAAAAGAAGAAATAAAAAAATCGTGTCAACGAAGTTTTCAAGCATTGCGTATTGAAGTAAATGATGAGTTTGGGGTGTTGGATAAATTTTTAGAACGATTGCCACAAGCATTAGCAACAGGCGGAAAAGTAGCTATACTTTCCTTCCATTCAGGAGAAGACAGACGAGTCAAAAAATCATTTCAAAATTTTTTTAGAGACGGAATTTACAGCGATATCTCACATGAATTTTCAAAAGCCTCAGCAGAGGAATGTTTCACCAACCCAAGAGCAAAATCGGCAAAGTTGAGATGGGCAGTGAAAGGGTAGGATGGTTATAACCATTTTGTTGCTGGATTCATGTAAGTACTTATTACAGCATGTATAAATACAGTATTTATTTTTTCATCAATTGAATAATGAATCATGAACGGATAAACTTCAAGCGGTAAACAATGAATATCTTTATATCTAATTTGAAATGAAGGCGCTGCTTGTATAGATTGAAATGATTTTTTAAAATCCATTTTAAAACGCTTTCCTAAATATGGGTTTATTTTATTATAATAGTTGATAGCTTCTTGAATATCTTTTTTTGCTTCTTTGTCAGTTATGATTATAAATTTTTTCATCTATATAACTTATTCACTGTCTAAAAAATGAAGCATTTCTTTTTCACTCATATAATCTTCAGGTTTAGCATTTAGTTTTCTTTCTATTACTAATTTTTGTTGCCATTCAGGAATTGATTTTTCAAATACATTCACAGGTTCATTACTTTCTATTGAAATATTAAATTCTTTCAAAAGCTCTTTTAAAAAATCAACTTTACTGTCTTCAATATGGATAACTAATTGTTGCATGAAATATTATTTTTTACGAAGTTACTGATTATTTAAGAATTGGCAAGTTGGAAAATTTGCTGTTTAAAATGAAGAATTGTCGTTTAAAGCGACATAATAGAAATGCTAAGGTGTATCCTACGTATAACTGGGTCTAAGAATTATTTAATCCAATAATCATCAAGATTTTGAAGTGTACAAACTACTGCTTAAACCATAACTTTCTGCAAGCCTTCATTCAAATCAAAATGTAACATGTATGGAAATACGCTAACAGGAAGACGTCTAATTTCATCATATCGAATTTGAAAATAGGGATTTACAACCAATTGCGTTAAACAAATATTAATTTCTCCATGAAAACGTTTTCCTAATCCTTTACTTTTTGAGTTATAATATAATGCTGCCTCCCTAATTTGGATTGTAGCTTTTGGAGATAAAAGTACACTCCATTTTTTCATATTAATTCTTTTTCTAAATTATTCATAAAAGTATCAGCGTCAACAAAATCTTCTATTTTAGTATGAAGTTTTATTTCTCTAACCATATTTTTATGCTCTTCTGAAATAGTGGAATCAACTTCTTCAATCTCTACATAATTGAATTCTTTGATCAATTGTAGAAAAAATGAAGTTTTGTTATCAGGAATTTTTAATGTGATATGTGTCATGACTAAAGTGATTTTTTACGAAGTTACTGATTATTCAATAATTAGCAAGTTGGAAAATTGGTGGTTAATTTAAGTAGTCGCTAAAAGCGGTATAATAGAAATAAGAAGGTGCAACCTTCGTATAACTGGTTAATATCTCATTCCATGATTTTCAGCACATGTTTTTCCATAACCTAAAATAATTGATTGGGTATCAGTAAGTGGAAGGTTGCAAAAAACACAGTTGCCTTCATTTACTCCACAAAAAATATTTTTTTCATTTTCAATATTTGAAATCAATAAATTTAAAGGTTGTGAAACATCTTTTGCAATTCTATAATTGATATATGCATCCCAGCACTACGAAGGCTGAGCCTTCGTAGGTAATATGTTCTTGAAAGCCTATGGCTTTTATCAACCTCGAAGTGAGTGATTCCGAATAGCGGAACAGGCACAACTCCGATGCCTAAAGCTTCAAACCTCGAACCAAAAAAAATTAAAAACTAATTAAACATACTTCCCAGTATACCCATCCTTCTGTTTTTTCAGATTTTTTACAGTGCCTTCAAACACAATATTCCCGCCTTCGTTGCCACCTTCAGGACCAATGTCAATAATCCAATCCGCATTTTTGATGACGTCCGGATTGTGTTCAATGACGATGATGGAATGACCACTTTCAATGAGTGCATTAAACGATTTAAGGAGTTTTTGTATATCATGAAAATGCAAACCCGTAGTAGGTTCATCAAAAATGAACAATATTTTTTTCTGATGATAACTCTTGTCTAAGAACGAAGCCAATTTCACCCGTTGAGCCTCACCACCGCTCAATGTGTTGGACGATTGACCGAGTTTGATATAACCCAAACCCACATCTTGCAAGAGTTTAATTTTATCCGCAATTTTTTTATCGTTGATGAAAAAATCAAAGGCTTCATCCACACTCAAATCTAAAATTTGTGAAATGTTTTTATCTTTATAAGTGACCTCCAGCAATTCCTTTTTAAAACGCTTGCCTTTGCAATCTTCACAAGTCAAATGCACATCGGCCAAGAATTGCATTTCTACTATGGTTTCACCTTCGCCTTTGCAAGTGTCACATCGTCCACCATCCACATTAAACGAAAAATGCCCTGGACCGTAACCCCTTACTTTCGATAATTTTAAATTGGCATACAATGAACGAATTTCATCATAGGCTTTGATATAGGTAACTGGGTTTGATCGAGAAGATTTTCCAATCGGATTTTGGTCCACCATTTCAATATGCTCTATCGATTTTACATCGCCTTTCAGTTCGCCAAATTCGCCTGGTTTTACACTAAAATCATTGAGTGCATTTTTCATGGCAGGGTACAAAATATGTTTGATCAAACTCGTTTTTCCAGAGCCCGAAACACCCGTCACCACACACAATAGATTCAACGGAAAACTCACCGTAATGTTTTTTAAATTATGTTGACGACAATCAGTAATCGTTATTTTATTGACCACTTTTCGTTCAACCGCATTCGGAATACTTACTTGCAAAGAGCCATTCAAATATTGCCCAGTCAAACTTTTTTTGTTCTTTATTAATTCCTTGTATGTTCCTTTTGCAATCACCTCACCACCCAAGTGCGAAGCCAAAGGTCCAATGTCAATGATGTAATCGGCTTCCCGCATAATTTGGTCGTCGTGCTCTACTATCACTACTGTATTTCCTAAATCACGAAGCCGTTTTAAAACTTTAATAAGACGGTTTGTATCACGAGAATGTAACCCAATACTTGGCTCATCCAAAATGTATAAACTGTCAGAAAGATTACTACCAATTACTCGAGTGAGTTGAATGCGCTGACTTTCACCACCGCTCAAAGTGTTGGCGGTTCGGTTCAACGTAAGGTAATGCAAACCCACATCCAACAAGGTTTGCAAACGAGTTTCGAGCTCAAACAAAATTCGTTTTGATACTGCTTGATCATGTTCATTCAATGAAATATTTTGCAACCAAGCATACAATTCATCCACAGGCATATCTAATAATTCGGCAATATGGGTATGGTCTATTTTTACATACAAGGCATCTTTTCTGATGCGTGAACCACCACAAGCCGTGCAATTTGTTTTACCTCTGTATCGAGCTTGCAACACTCTATACTGAATTTTATAAATGTTTTCTTCCACCATTTTAAAGAATGCATGAATGCCACTTTCGTGCTTCCAAAGCAAGTCAATTTCGGCTTTCGATAATTTATTATAAGGCTGATGCAGCGGAAAATTATTTTTGGTGCTGTGCAAAAATTCATGTTGCCATTCTTTCATTTTATCACCATTCCAACAAGCCACGGCACCTTCAAAAACAGAAAGACTTTTATTCGGAATCACTAAATTAGTATCAATGCCCAACATCTGTCCATATCCTTCACAAACCTCACAAGCACCATATGGATTATTGCTCGAAAAAAAGTTGGGTGTAGGCTCTTCAAAACGCATGCCATCTAATTCAAACCGATTACAAAAATGCACCAACTCTTTTCCTTCAATCCACAAATACACATCGCCATTGGTTTCATCAAAAGCAGTCTGAATACTGTCTGCAATTCGATGCAATTCATCTTGCTCAAATTTTTTCGCCACCAATCTGTCAATCAAAATATAGGTGTGCTCAAAATCAATTTCTATATTTTCTGCTGCCAACACATCTTCAATTTGAAGATATTCATTGGTTGCGGTGTTATATAAACGAGTCAAACCCTTTTGCAAAATATCATTCAAATAATACGCAATATTTTTTTCTGCTGAAATCAAAATCGGTATAATCATCAACAATTTAGTGCCCTCTTTTTGCGACTGAATAAACTCGGTCACATCACTAATTTCTTGCTTAATCACTTCCTTGCCCGAAATAGGAGAGTAGGTTCTACCAGCTTTTGCAAACAACAAACGCAAGTAATCAATAATTTCCGTCATACTACCCACTGTAGAACGAGGGGTGCGTGCCGTCACTTTTTGTTCAATCGCAATGGCAGGGCACAATCCATCAATTTTATCGACATCTGGTTTTTGCATGCTCTTCATAAACTGACGAGCATACGAACTCAAACTCTCAATATATCGTCGTTGACCTTCTGCAAATAAGGTATCAATCGTCAACGACGACTTACCAGAGCCACTCACACCCGTTACCACCACCAATTTATTGACCGGAATTTCCACATCAATATTTTTCAAATTATGAACCCTTGCACCGAAAATTTTGATATTATTATTGTTTGCTGACATACCAACGCAAGGTAAAACGAGTAATTGAAATGGAGCCATTCTTTTTATTGATTGTGGGAAAAATGTATGTTTGCAAAACATAATTAAAATGAAAAAAGCATTAATAGAACTTATTGAATTAGCATTAGCCGACAATCCTAAACATCATATATTATCAATTGGTCTTGTTCAGAAAAAACAAGCTGAATTTATAAATCAATTTGTTCAAGAAAATGTTTCAGGTCTAGAGCGATTTATAGATACATCTGGAATTAGACATGCCTTAAAAGAACATGGAAGTAATAAAACAGAATTCTCAAGAGGTCAAATTGCAATTAATAATGATGATTTTTTATTATTACCAGAAATATTAAAGTCGCCTGACAGTATTGAATATGCTGGAAAAAATACTTTAAAGCAAGATGTATTCATTTATAAAAAAGAAATAGAAAATGTATATTTTATAGCTGAAGCGGTAAGATTTTCAAAAAAGAAAGGAAATAAATTAGTTTTTCAAACGATGTATAAAAGAAAAAAACCAACTCCTTAAAGTTGGTTTTTGAAAATTTTATCGGCGACAGGTGATAAACTTAGGTTTCTTCCTTCAAACGTCCTAAACGTTCCGATAGTACAAATATACAATAGTTTATTAAAAATATTCTTTCGCATCTATATTTTTCTCGATATCCCTTTTATTTTTTTGAGGTCGAGGTTTATTTCTTTGTGCATCGACAACGGCGATGGCACCAGGCAAGTAATGAACTTTGTTCGGCTTTTCCTAAAATATCAATATTTGTTTCATAAAATAAATATTATCAAGTAAATTTGAATATGCATTTTAAAAATATCTTTAATTAAAATCATTAAATATGAAAACAACTATATTAACCATTAGCTTAATTTTAATAACTTTCTTTGCTAAAAGTCAAAATTGGAAATCTGTTCCGTTAAACGATACAGTTTATTACACAACTCCTCCTAATTCATCAAGCAATTTAACAGGTAACTATTTACGTTGTGTTTTTTTAGATAGTATGAATATTATTGGAAATGATGAAGTTCATTTCTTTCATCCAACAATTGAAAACAGAAGTTGGGGGTCATCTCAAAACTGCATCGATACTGCAAGTCCTTCATGGATGGGAAAACAATATGTAAAAAAAACAAATGGGGATGAATATTATTTTAACTTTTTAGGGGATTCTATTTTAATAAAAACAACTGCTCAATTAAATGATAGTTGGATTTGTGTAACTGATTCATCAGGGTTGTATATTGTTGCAACAGTAACAAATCTTTCTACTCAATTAATTGACAATACTTTGGATAGTATAAAAGAAATTACTTTACAAGCTTGGGTTAATGGTACTATTACAGCTCACTATTGCAATGGTTATAAAATTGTATTAAGCAAAAATCATGGTATTCTAAAAAGTTTACAATGGGAAGATTTTCCATACAACAATTATCAAAATTTATTATTTCATGCTCATATACAAGATGTACACTCTAGAGTTGAATATCAAATTGAATCAATAGATTTTACTAAAATAGATTATGCTTTAAAATATACTCCAGGAAATGAATGGATTTATGAAGAAGGAAATGGATTTGGTGAATATCAAAATTTAAGTAATGGTAATTCTAATGGTACAATTTTTACATTTCATGATTCTGTAATAAACGGTTCTTGGATAAACACCACAGAATTTGAAGCAACATATTTGCGTAAACGAAAATGTGCTGTCTATCATTCTTATTATATACCACCAAATCCTATAGATGCAGGAATCATATATAGTGATAGTAGTTGGATTGTAATTGATACACTTACTCAAAATGTTAATACCTTTTATTTACAACCTAAACTTTGTACAGAGTATATTCAAACAGATTCCAATTTTTATACTCAAATTGCAGGTGTACCTCAATATTATACATTAGATACTTTTTGTGATTTTTCTATTTTAGAAACAAAAAACTATTCTGGTCAAGCTATTATAAAAGATACTTGTTACAAAATACAATTTTCCGTTTCAGGATATACTGAATATGCACTGAAAAATTATAGTTCTTTAGGTTTTACAGAAGGTTATTCCAAATCACACGATTGGACCACACAGTTAACTTGGAATTATCATTCAATTTTACATTATTTTAAAATTCAAAATTGCATTCAAGGAATTAAATTCGATGTATTAGCTTTAAGTACTAAAGATTATAACTTAAATGATAATATCACTATTTATCCAAATCCAACTAAAGACGATTTATTTATAAATTTAGCAGATAATTCTAATGAAATAAAATCTATAAAATTATATTCATTAACTGGGCAATTGATATTTGAAAAGAAAAAAACAAATTCCATTTCTTTAGAAAATACACCTAAAGGATTATATTTAATAGAAATAGAAACAACAAAAGGAAATTGCAGGAAGAAAATGCTTCATAATTAAATTTAAATATTTTACCCCAGATTGACATATGAGATGCTTTAGTAGAACTCGCTAAAATTTATATTGAATTACTATTCCTGATACTATTGAGTATTGAAAGAAAAATTTCGCATAAATGCCCTATTTCGCCCTTGTTGGTGTTTTTCACCAACAAGTATTTCAACAAGTAAGCATTAAATACAATTTATATTTGACAGATGAAAAACTTCAGTGAAACGTATATTGAGTTTTTGACAATCACAATATTAGATTGGAAAAAATTATTAAAGCCGATAAAATATAAAGAATTGATTATAGAATCATTATCGTATTTCGTAAAAGAAAAAAGAGCAAATATTTTTGCATTTTGTATTATGGATAATCATCTCCATTTAATTTGGCAAGCCCAAGAGGGTTATACTTCAAGAGATAATCAACATAGTTTTACGAAGTATACAGCACAAAAAATAAAACATGATTTAAAAGTTAATCATCCAAAAGTGTTAGTTCATTTTGAAGTAAATTCAAAAGATAGAGTTTATCAATTTTGGGAACGAAATGCGTTAGCAATTATTTTATATAATGAACCTGTTTTGATTCAAAAATTGGATTATATACATCACAATCCTGTAAAAGCAGGATTGTGTAATTTGCCAGAAGAATATGACTATTCATCGGCTTCCTTCTATCTAAGTGGAGATTTAAAGTATCCATTTCTTTCTCACATTTAGTTATATTTGAATAATGTTAAATACAACCAACTATTGCAAACTTGTTAGAATGCTTGTTGGTGAAAAACACCAACAAGGGCGAAAGGGCGAAAATTTTCATTTTGAAAAAATATACTAAGTAAGAATTAACTGATATAGCCCAACCTATAACACCTAACTTGCGTCTTGTAAAAAAAATAAAAAAATGCGCAACATATTTCTATTCATATTTAGTTTAACCACAATCGTATCAACAGCACAAGACTCATTAGTGTCTAAAAAATTTAGCTTTGGAGGTTATACACAAGAATTCGGAATTGGAGGCACGCAAATAAGTGATAATAGAGCCATGCTTTTTAATATTACCTCTAATTGTGTTACAGGCACTTGTCAGCATGGGCTTGGCATGGCACTTATCTCAGACAACGGACAATTAATAAAATCAGCAGCATTCGGACATGCCGTAAATGATTTCGATGTGGTAGAAGCCTACAAAAGTGCCGATGGAAATTGTATGGCATTAGGCAATTCAACAAATGATATTGTTATACTTCAAAAAATGGATACCAACCTAAATATCCTTTGGAATAAAACCATACCAATGGATACGGGCATTTCTCAATCAGGAATTTATATATATGCAGCTGCAGAAATAGACAATCACAATCAAGTACTTTATGGCAATCAATGGTTCACTATCAGCAAAACAGGAGCTGTTATTCGAAGTAAACGATATTTGAATGGATATGCTGCGTCAAACAAATTCGATTTAAGTGCCATTCAAAAACTAACTACAAATCGATACGCCATCGGTGGTCATATTTGTGATGTCAGTGGTTTCGATTCGGACCCCATGGTTATGCTCGTAGATTCATTAGGCAATAAATTAAAATCTAAAAAATTCATGATGCCAAACTCACCCTATACCGATCAAATCTCCGCAATCTATATCAAAAGCGACAATGAAATTCTTGCATTTGGAAATAAGTACAACGATTTTTTCATGATGTCAATGGACAGTAATTTAAATTTAAACTGGACAAAAACCTATACCTCCACTAACTTCAGTGCCTACACCAATCAAGTCACAAAAGTCAATTCAAACTGCTACGTTATTGTTGGTAGTGGAGTCGTATTTGCATTAAATGCACAAGGCACAACACTCTGGGCAAAAACAATTGACTTCGGACTAAAACCTAAAGTTTATGCAACAGACACCTGTCATTTTGCAACCTATTCAACAAAAACCATTAACAATTGGGGCAGTGGATATTGGAATAAAATGGATGCACAAGGAGTAGGCGCTGCAAACATCTCAGCCAATATTACATTAACAGCAACAAGTGTAAACCTCACATCAGCAACACCGAATATAGTAGATAAGGGATCTTCTGTAATGATGTCTACTTCTATACCTTTCTCTGTTGTCACTACCGTGCAAGCAACAGACTCAGCAATACTAAAAATGCCAAGTACCAGCAATTGTAGTTTAAAGCCAAATGCAATTGATGAAACAACTGCAGTACCAAATAACTTCAAAGTCTATCCCAATCCAACAACACAATTTTTAACTTTTGAAACTTCAAATAATAATCAATCAAATTTCGAAGTAGAGATAGCAGATATGTGTGGCAAAAAAATCAACAGTTACAACAGCACAAACTCAACACTACAAATTAATTTGTCAAACATGCCAAACGGCATCTATTTTTATCAAATAAAGATGTACAAACAATCCATTCAAAACGGGAAGTTTTTAAAATACTAAATCGGTGTGCTATTTTTTGGAGGTAGAGGTCTTTTCTTTAATCATCTTTTGTGGCGCTTGTTCCGTTATTCGAAAATGGCACCAGGCAAGTAATGAAATTTGTTGGGCATTCCTATCCTGACTCATTCGGGATCCTTACCAACACACAAAATATTTTCTGTAAAAGAGGAATAATTACCCATTATTGATCAATGACGATAAATCATTAGCCGATAATTTGACAAATAATTTTTTGCCTAAAGGAGAGAGTTGAGGTTGTTCACATAATAATAATTTGTCAAACAATTCTTGCATATCCGCTACTGATAATTTTTTGCCATAAGCAATCGCTTGTTGTTTGGCTAAAGTACGCCACAATTTCTCTCGTTTGTCTACCGAAATTTCAGAAGAGAAATGTTTATAGTCTTCCATTATTTTTTCAATCGAAGCAACTTCATTGCCTTGTTTTAAATCGGCAGGAATACCTTGAATAGCGAACGTATTATTTCCCATCCAGGTAATATCAAATCCCAACTCATACAAATCTTCCAACATGTCATTTAATAAAACAGCGTCAGAAGGCGCCATTTCAAATGTTTGAGGATGCAGACACTGCTGAATGGGTATGGTTTGAACATCTGTCTTTTGAAACTTTTCAAATAATATTCGCTGGTGTGCCAAATGTTGATCAATTAATAAACAACCTGTTTTTGTTGTTGCTATAATATAAGCATTGTTTAACTGAATAAATGCTGTTTTAAATTCTTCCATCAAAGGCAATTCATCTTCAGCTTGTTCTTCAGGTTTACTATTTATTTGTTCGTTATGGTAAGGATGTTGAAATTCTTGTTGAACTTTATATAATTCTTTCCAATTTCGAGCATCGTCTTTCTTTTCTAAAAAATGTGCTTTGCCTTTTTCTCTAAATGATTGAAATAAATAATCATTTTTAGTTTCCTCTTGTTTCGCTTTCGCAAAAGGTTGGGTCACACTGGGTAACATTTCAATGCTGGTATCCAAGCTAAAATCTAACGAAGGTGCAATGCTGTATTTACTTAATGCATGTCGAACAGCAGCATTTACAATTGAATAAATAACTTTATCTTCTTCAAATTTAATTTCTTGTTTGGTAGGATGCACATTAATATCCACTCTTTTTGGATCAATGTCTATGAATAAAACAAACAACGGAAATTCATCTTTCGCAATTAAATCACGGTAAGCTTGTGCCACGGCATGATTTAAATAAGCACTTTTAATAAATCGATTATTGACAAAAAAGAATTGGTTTCCTCTGGTTTTGTTTGCCATTTCTGGCGAAGCAATAAAACCGTTAATGGTCACAAAATCGGTATCTTCTTCCACAGGAACTAATTTATTATTTAAATTATTTCCTAATAGTCCAAGAATTCGCAATTTTAATTTGCCAGTTTCAAGGTTAAAAATGTCTGTATTGTTATTGGTAAAACGAAACGCAATTTCAGGAAAAGCCATCGCTACTCTAATAAACTCATCAATTACATGACGAGTTTCGGTAGTGGTTGTTTTTAAGAAATTACGTCGTGCTGGAACATTAAAGAATAAATTTTTAACCGCAAGACTTGTTCCTACATTGGCTTGACAAGGTTCTTGACTGGTTACAGTGCTATTTTCAATTAAAATACAAGTGCCTACTTCATCCTCTTGGGTACGTGTTTTTAGTTCAACTTTTGCAACAGCTGCAATAGACGCTAACGCTTCACCTCTAAAACCCATCGTTCTAATCGAAAATAAATCATCAATCGATTTAATTTTTGAAGTGGCATGCCGCTCAAAACACAATCGAGCATCCGTTGGACTCATGCCTTTTCCATTATCATTTACTTGAATGAGTTCTTTGCCTGCATCTTTTATCATTAAATGAATAGAAGTTGCACCTGCATCAATAGCATTTTCGAGCATTTCTTTTACGGCACTTGCAGGACGCTGAATAACTTCCCCTGCCGCAATTTGATTTGCAATATTATCGGACAATAACTGAATGATATCAGGCATGCTGCGAAGATATGTTTATTTACAAAATATAGTATTGATTTCTAAATAATTTAATAATGGTTATTGGCTATTAATTAATCCAACTAAATGAGACGCTATTTTTTGTTACATTTGATAAAATAAGATAAAAAAATGAGGGCTTATTTATTGATTTTACTGTTTTTTGTAAGTTGCAAAAAAAGCACAGATCCCAGTTTTGAAGAAAGCAATTTTCCTGTAGAAATAGAGAAAATTATCATCACAAAATGTGCTACCGTTGGTTGTCACAATGATAAAAGTTTTCAAAATGCGGCTAATTTAAATTTAAGTTCATGGTCTAAAATGGTACAAGGCGGAGTAAGCGGTTCGGTCGTTATTCCATATTTTGTGGAGCAAAGTTCACTCTTTCAATTTGTAAATACGTATTCAAATTTAGGATTGTCGTCAACCCCAACCATGCCATTAAATGCACCTATTTTATCAACTGAAGAAGTTTCAACAATAAAAAATTGGATAGAAAATGGGTGTAGAAATAAGGCCAATGAAATGCCATTTCAACAAAATTATGCAAATCGAAAAAAAGCCTATATCTGTAACCAAGGTTGTGACTTAGTTAGTGTAATTGATGTTGAAACCAATTTAGTCATCCGATATGTAAAAGTTGGACATAATCCAAGTGCAATAGAACTTCCTCATGGAGTTAAAACATCTAAAGATGGGAAATATTGGTATGTGTGTTTTAATGCTGGTAGTTATTTTCAAAAATTTGATGCACAAACTGATTTATTCATAGCCGAAACAAATATTGGTCCTGGCAATTGGAATGTAATTGGAATTTCGCCCGATGATAATACCGGTTATGTTTCTGATTTGGCATCTAATGGGAAATTGGTTGTTGTCAATTTACAAACTATGCAAATTCAAAATACCATCAGTGGTTCTGGTTTGTTGGTTTCTCCTCATGGTATTGCTTTAACAAAAACGGGAGATACAATTTATGTTTCTGCACAATATGGAAATATGATATATCGAGTAGTGCCTTTGCTTTTTCAAATAGATAAAATTTCGATAGAAAAAGGAAAAGCACCCATAACAATTCCTCAATTAAAAGATCCACATGAAATTATAATGAGTCCTGATTTTAGCAAGTATTTTATAACCTGTGAAGCCAGCAATGAAGTGGTTGTTATGGATGCCAAAGTGGATACTATTTTAAAAACAATTCCCGTAGGAATTTATCCCAAAGCCTTGGCTTATTCAAAAAATAGAAATTTATTATTTGTGACTTGCCAAGAAGACAATAGCCTTTTATATCCAACTTTAAAAGTGATAGGAACCGTTTATGTAATTGACATGAACACATTAAATGTGGTTAAAATATTGGATGAAAAATTTTATCAACCACACGGAATAGCGGTTGATGACAGAACAAATAAATTATTTGTGGTTAGTAGAAACTCGAATCCAAATGGACCAGCACCTCATCATGCCTCAGGTTGTGATGGGAGAAATGGATTTTTTCATGTGATTGATTTAAATACTTGGAAAGTAATAAAACGAAATAGTGAATTGTCTACCGATCCGTACAATATGGATATTCGATAAAGACTAAGTTGATAAAAGGGTTTCAGTTAGATATCATCCTTATTATCTTATATCAAATCTGTATATTTGCATAACAAAATGAGTAAAAAAGGAAAAATATTAGTTGCCATGAGTGGCGGTATTGATAGTACCGTGGCAGCTTTAATGTTACATGAAGAAGGATATGAAGTAATCGGAATTACCATGAAAACATGGGATTATGCTGCAGTAAATGCTTCTGGAAAAAAGGAAACAGGCTGTTGCAATGTAGATAGTTTTAATGATGCTCGTTTAGCAGCGGTTGAACACGGTTTCCCACATTATGTGTTGGATATTAGAGAAGAGTTTGGCGATGCTGTGATCGAAAATTTTGTAGATGAATATATAGCAGGTAGAACACCTAATCCTTGTGTGATGTGCAACACGCACATTAAATGGAATGCATTATTGAAAAAAGCAGATGCCTTGGATTGCGAATTTATTGCCACCGGACACTATGTAAATGTTAGAGAAGAAAATAATCGCTTTGTTTTATCAAAAGGAAAAGATGAAACTAAGGATCAAAGCTACGTTTTATGGGGCTTAAACCAAGCATGTTTAAGTAGAAGTGTGTATCCATTAGGTAATTATAGAAAAACAGAAATAAGACAAATGGCATTAGATTTTGGATATCCAGAATTAGCTAAAAAAAGTGAGAGTTATGAAATTTGTTTTGTGCCTGATAATGATTATCGTAATTTTTTAAAGAAAAAAGTAATTGATTTAGAAGAACGTGTAGATGGTGGAAATTATGTATTAACCGATGGAACTATTGTAGGTAAACACAAAGGCTATCCATTTTATACGATTGGGCAACGCAAAGGGTTAGATATTGCACTTGGAAAACCAATGTTTGTGATTCAAATAATACCTGAAAGCAATACGGTTGTTTTAGGTGACGAAGTAGAGCTAGAAAAAACACACATGTTTGTATCAAAAATAAATTATATTAAATATGATACAATAAATGAGGGGCAAAATGCGTTTAGTAAAATACGATATAAATCAACTGCGGTTTCATCTACCCTTTACCATGAAAACGGAGCTATAAAATCTGTATTTGACCAACCGGTAAAAGGTATAGCACCTGGGCAGTCCGCAGTGTTTTATGAAGGAGATGATGTAGTTGCTGGAGGGATTATATTATTTTAAATAATAAATAAAAAAAAGTAATTTTATAGTATGAATTTGAAAAAATTATTAATCATTGGAACGGTTGTTGTTGCATTTCTTACATCATGTAAAAAAGAAATAATCCCTAATGATGATATAGAATTAGGGAAAGCGTATTTTCCAATAACTAAAGATTATACCATTGAATATGCCATTGATTCCATTATTTATAATGATTTTAATAAATCTACGGATACTTTTTCAATGCAATTTAAAGATGTAATTGGAGAATTGTTTTATGATAATGAAGGAAGAGAATCTTATGTTGTGAACAGATTCAGACGCCAAGATGATACCTACACATGGGAAGACATGATGACGTATTATGCCACAAAAACTAATTTCAAAGTGGAAGTTGTAGAAAATAATTTACGAATGATTAAATTGGTTTTTCCAGTAAAACTTAAAACCGCTTGGGCTGGTAATATTTATATTCCGGCACAAATAGATGACGCTTTAAATTGGCTCTGGAAATGGAATTATTCATATACTTCCATTAATCAGCCTTTTAACACAGGTAAAGCCTCCTTTTCAAATACTATTGTGGTTATTGGTATCAATGATTCTATTAATAATCCTGAACAATTTCCGAACTCCATTGCCAATAAAAGATATTCAAAAGAAGTTTATGCTAAAAATGTAGGATTAATATACCGAGAACTTACCAATTGGGATTATCAGCCTGATGGATCAAGATACAGAAATGGATTTACGACCATATATAGAGCCATAAGATCTTATTAATTAACTACCTTACACCCAATTTTGGCAATCTGTCAATATTTAAATTAAGACACATTGCAAAAAATATTTGATGAACTAATCGATTCTTTTATCGAAAATAAAATTGGGATAACCGCTAATTTTTTATCCGAAAATTTAGCCAATCAACTCACTCAAAACTTATTGCATCATTTCAATAATCATGAAATGAAACAAGCCGGTACCGGTAATGAAACAGTAGCTCTTCAAAATAAAAATTTTAGAAGCGATAAAATATTTTGGCTCGATAAAAAAAACAACAACCCCTTTGAATACGATTTTTTTAAATTGATGGATGCCTTTATTTTGTATTTAAATACTACCTGCTATACATCCATTACCAGCTATGAGTTTCATTATACGATGTATGAAAAAGGCGATTTCTATAAAAAACACCTCGACCAATTTAAAAACAACGATAGTCGAAAATTTTCTTTCATCACCTATTTAAATCAAAATTGGATGGCTGCCGATGGAGGCGAATTGCTCATTCATCATCAACATTCGCAACAATATATTTCGCCACAAAACAGAAAAAGTGTTTTCTTCAAAAGCAACGAACTGCCTCATGAAGTGCTCACCACAAACAAGTCAAGAATGAGCATTACCGGTTGGTTGAAATCAGATTAACATGTTGAGTGCTTGTTTTTCTTTGGGCATTAAATTTTCCTAAATCCGTATGAAATTTTTGGTCAAAGAAATCTTTAACGATTCAAAGGTTATGCCGTAATCAAAATTAAGTTTCATTTTTATGAGTAGCTTATTATCCGAAAAATAGTTCTTTACTTACTGAATAATTGAGAGAACAGAAATAATAATTAAATGCTAAATATCATTAATTGTTTTAAAGTACTAACTTTAATTATTCCCTCAAGAATCGACATGATAGATTTTGAATAAAGAGGGTCTTTATTTTTATAAAAATAAAATCACTTACATCAGACGACCAACAACCGAAAACTCTTCACTATATTTGCATACAAGAAAAATTATAAAATGAGTCAAACTCCTTTCAAACCAAAAATTGGTATTACTACAGGCGATCTTAACGGCATTGGAATTGAATTAATTCTAAAATCGTTTACCGACCATAAAATTTTGGAGTATTGCACACCAATTATTTTTGCTTCAAATAAAGCAATCAATTTTTATAAAAATTTGTGTGGCGAAACGCATTTGCAATATGCTGGTACAAAAGATTTAACAACGCTAAATCCAAAAGCTATTAATGTGTTTAATTGTTGGGATGAAGAAGTCGCTATGAAACCAGGTGAAATAACTGAAGCTGGTGGAAAATACGGCATTCGCTCATTGATGGTAGCTACGCAATGTTTGAAGGACGGTCAAATTGATGGATTATTGACGAATCCAATTCATAAAAATAATTCGCAATCAAATGATTTTAATTACAGTGGACATACGCCTTTTTTGAAAGA
Source organism: Chitinophagaceae bacterium (assembly GCA_044353665.1). Classification (GTDB taxonomy): domain Bacteria; phylum Bacteroidota; class Bacteroidia; order Chitinophagales; family Chitinophagaceae; genus OLB11. The sequence continues at coordinate 24,270 of JBILBN010000006.1, forward strand.
TAAATTTGCAGCAAAGGATGTAGCAATGCTGTTGTGTTGTGATGATTTAAAGATTTCCTTATTGACAGAACATGTGCCTGTGCAAGACATTAGTAAATATATTACAGTGGAGGCGATTGTGAGTAAAGTGCGGGTAATCAATAATAGTTTGATAAAAGATTTTGGAATCGATAGACCCAAAATTGCGGTGTTGGCTTTAAATCCGCATGCTGGCGATAATGGTCTGGTGGGTAAAGAAGAAGAACAGGTAATTTTACCTGCCATTGAGAAATTAAAAGCAGAAGGCATTTTAGCTTTTGGACCTTATAGTGCTGATGCATTTTTTGCTCGTCAAATTGATAAGCAATTTGATTGTACTTTGGCTATGTATCATGATCAAGGATTAATTCCGTTTAAAAGTTTTGATAAAGGGATGGGCGTAAATTATACAGCTGGATTGCCAATTGTGAGAACGTCTCCTGACCATGGAACCGCTTTTGATATTGCTGGTAAAAACATTGCTGATAACACTTCATTTTTAGAAGCCTTGTATTTGTGTATTGATGTATTAAATCATAGAATTGGCTACACCGAAGCGACTAAAAATAAATTGCAAAAATCTACAGGTAAAATAAAATTGAAAAAAACGAAAGAGGATATTGAGGAGTAGTTATGTGAGATGAATGAGGAGTTATTTAGTATGCAACATTCATTAATAGCTTATCTTTTTCTGATAAAATAATTTCATCTTCATTCAATTGCCAATTAATATTTAGTTTTGGGTCTGCATAAAAAATGCCTCCTTCAGATTCTTTGTTGTAAAAATTATCACATTTATAAAAGAAAATAGTATTGTCTTCCAAAACGGAATAACCATGTGCAAATCCTCTTGGAACAAAGAGTTGTAGATTGTTTTCGGCTGATAACTCAACGGCTACATGTTGCAAATAAGTTGGAGAATCTTTTCTTAAATCGACAGCTATATCAATCACTTTTCCTTGCAAAACCCGCACTAATTTTGCTTGTGCATGTTCGCCTTTTTGATAGTGCAATCCTCTTAAAATTCCTCTATTTGATTTTGCTTGGTTGTCTTGCACAAAATGAATATTAAGACCAGCAAGTTGATTGAATTTTTGTTCATTAAAACTTTCAAAAAAATAACCTCGATTGTCTTCAAAAACAGTGGACTTAATGATAAAACAATCTTTTATTTCAGTGTGAATGAATTCCATTTTTTATAAAATATTTTTTATTTCAGACAAACAAGATATTTCAAAAGTTGTGGTTCCTTGATGTGCAATTTTATGGGGATTAAAATAAACCTGATCCATATTGACCGTTTTTGCACCCTGAATATCAGCTTCATAAGAGTCTCCAATCATTATACTGTTGTTAGCTTTGGCACCAGTCAATAAAAATGCATATTCAAAAATTTCTTTATGTGGTTTCATGCTCATGGCTTGTTCTGAAGTAATCATTTTATCAATAAATTCATCAATTCCCGCATTTTTAATTTTTTCATATTGTGTCAATTCAAAACCATTAGTGATTAAATGAATGGTATAATTTTCATCTCGGCAATATTGCAAAATTTCTATTGCAAAAGGAAAAACATTTTTTTGTTTTGGCAAAATATCTAAATAACAATCACTCATATCATGCGACATTTCCTCACTAATAATCTGATAATGGGCTAGAGTTTTGTACATTCTTTTCCAACGAAGCTCATTTCTTGATAATGTTTTGTTTCTAAATTGAGCCCACATTTCTTCATTTATGATGTGATATTTTTCATAGAATAAATCAAAATCACTGATCCCTTTTTGAGCTAATTCAAATTCTTCATACACTTTCCTCATCGTGTGGTTAGAATTTTTTTCAAAATCCCAAAGTGTATGATCCAAATCAAAAAAAATATGTTCGTATTGTTTCATTAATTTTTTACAAATTTTAATGTCTTACTCCAATTCTTGGAATTGCGAATTTCGACAAAATATATACCATTTGCAAATTCATTTAACGAAAGTGAAAAATTGTTTTTTCCAGCAAATATTTGTGCTGTTTCTTTTTTCATAGTTTTTCCTGTTGCATCTAAAATTGAAAATGATAATTGCTGATTTTCTTTTAATTCTGTCAATAAATTTAATTTATTTTTTACAGGATTTCCTACAATAGAAACTTCATTTTGATTTACAGCGAATGTATTTGTGTTTGCAGGAATAACTATAGGGTTTAAATCAATTTCAAAAATTCCTCTACCATGTGTTCCTGCTCTTAATTTTCTAGTTGGATAAAAAATTTCTAAATCAGCGACTTCTGTATTAGGCATTCCCGTTCCATAATATTGCCAAATAGTATCTAAATCTTTTTTGTAAAAAACACCAACATCTGTTCCGATATACATATCTACATTGGCCGAATCGGTCTCTGCATCAATGGTTATACAATTTACTGGAATATTAGGCATGTTGTAACCAATGTTTGTCCAATTGGTTCCATTATTGATTGATTTATAAATTTTACTTTTATCTGCATATCCAGATTTGGTAACATAAATCGTATTTTCATTTTTGGGATGCACTAAAACTTGTGATACTTCTCCAAAAAAATTATTGTTGCCAGGAATTGTCTTTGTTGACCAATTGGTTCCTAAATTATTGGTGTAATATATTTTATTAGATCTACCTGCATAAATAACATTCGAGTTGGTTCGTGCAATATCTAAAACAGTTAAATTAGCGGTTGAATTTCCTGTAATATTATTGCTTATTTGAGTCCAATTATCGCCTTCATCATTCGATAACCAAACATTTTTATAACCTGCAACAATTCTGAATTGATTATTGTAATCTAGCAAATAAGGAGTCACCCAAGAACCACCATTTGGGTCAGCTGTAATGTCGTAATAAGTATCATTATCCCATTGATCATAAGAACGGTACAGTTGACCATTTACATACGTTGTATAAATAGTTAGGTCGTTTGTATTATTAATTGCAACTTCCATTCCATCACCTCCATTCGTAGATTGCCAAGTAGATGAAGAGACTCTTTTTCTACCACCATTGTCTTGTGTACCACCAATTATAAAGACTGAATCTTGTTGAGAATTAGCAATTTTATAAAACTGTGTAATAATTAATCCATTCGATAAATCTTTCCAGGTATTAGCGGATTCATTATATCTATACAAGCCTCCATCATTGCAGTAATAAATATAATTTGGCAATAAAGGATTGGCTAATGCAAATTGATTATCGGCATGTACTTCAGGTAAAACACCATCGTTATACCAATTGGTAAATTGAGCCCAAGTGGTTCCACCATTTGTTGAACGGTAATTAGATACATAACCACAATACACTTTATTTTTATTAGAATTTGAAAAATGTACAACAGCATTGTCATCAATATTGTTATTTTTTAAAACAAAATTATTTCCTCCGTTGGTAGACAAATAAAAGTTTTTCACACCTCCACCATCTGTGCCCAAAGCAATATAGTTACTATCTAATGGAGTAACCGCTATTTCCATTGTATTGTTAGAAATTCCAAAAGAAGTTATAGGATTCCAAGTAATTCCTGCATCTATCGATTTAAAAATTTCGCTTCCTGTTTCTTTTTTTGATAAATAAATGGTGTTCGGATTGTTGGGCTTAAATTCAAAATCAATGTATGAACCAGTAACCATTTTTGACCATGTGACACCTGCATCAACCGATTTCCAAAAACCATTGGATTGGGCACTGTATAAAATAGTATTGTTATTAGGTGACATCATTAATTTGTAATACACTACAGCATCTGTAAAATTAGTAACTTGTGTTGTAGCTGTCCATGTTTGTCCTCCATTGGTAGATTTATAAATACCTAAACCATATTCCCACCAACCCTGATTTTGTCCAACAGTAACATATAAAGTAGATGTATTATTGAAATCAACCACAATATTTCCTACACTGCAATAAGGCAAATTATCACCTAAAGGAGTCCATGAATTTCCACCAGTTGTTGTCTTCCAAATACCACCAATACTTGCTCCTACATAAAAAATATTAGTATCAGTTGGATGAAAAGCAATCGATAATAATCTGCCCATCCCATCATATCCACCAGTTGAAGATGTTTGAGAAATATTTCTCCATGCAGTGCTTCTTGTTTTTTTATTTAATGATTGATTTTGCAACGAGTTGTAAATTTCAAAACGTGCATTCATGTCAGGAAGAGTGCCATCTTCGTTTACACGATGTTGCCAATAATATTGTTTACGTTTAAATTTTATTAATTCATTATCTACAAATTTCCCAGCAGAAACCTCGGAAGGCTTTCCTTTAAAATACTCTTCAGCAATCGCAGAAATTTCTGTTAAATTTGTTTTGTCTTTTAAAAGAGAATCCAAATTTTGAGCAAAAATTATATGACTCAATACTGTAAAAATGAATAAAAATGAAAGTACTTTTTGTAGCATATTCTGAATTATTTATTTTGTAAATTTAAGATGAAACTACTATTTTGTTGTATTATTTTGAAATTATACACATGATAAAATTAGTCCTTTAACGATATTTTATTGTTGAAATTTTAAATGATTGGTTACATTCGATTTTTATAAATTGAAAAGATGACAAATTCAACTGAAGAAATACAATTTTTAGATGGCCCCCAAAATAGATTTGAAGATTTTAAAGTTACCATCAGAACCGTTTTAGATTTTATAAAAGGTTTTAGAACATTACACTTTGCAGGACCTTGTGTTACTATTTTTGGTTCTGCTCGTTTTCCAGAAACACATCCTCATTATATAAAAGCCAGAGAAATTGGTGCAAGAATTGCAAAACTTGGATTTACGGTTATGACAGGTGGAGGACCAGGTATTATGGAAGCTGCTAATAGAGGTGCAAAAGATGTAGGAGGTAGAAGTGTTGGTTGCAATATAGAACTACCATTTGAACAACACGAAAACCCATATTTAGATAAATGGGTAACCATAAAATATTTCTTTGTAAGAAAAACATTGCTCATCAAATACTCATATGCGTTTGTAGTTATGCCGGGTGGTTTTGGCACTTTGGATGAATTGTTTGAAGCCCTCACATTAATTCAATGTAAGAAAATAAAAAACTTTCCAATCGTAATTTTTGATAAACCTTTTCATGAACATTTAATAAAATATATTGAAGACATGAAACATGAAGGCACCATTTCTCCAGAAGATTTAGATTTGATGTTGGTCACGGATGATGTAGAAGAATGTGTAAATCATATTAAAAAATCAATTACTCAATTTGACTTAAAATATGAACAACGCTTTAAACCTTTGGGCTGGTTGTTTGAAGGTGAAGAGAAGAATTAATTCCCTCTTACCACAGCTCCAACTTTAGTTTCTAACGATTTAATGATTGCTTTCATTTCAGTTTCTACTTCAACATCTGTCAATGTTTTTTGATTGTCGTAAAATGAAAAATTGACAGCGTACGACACTTTATCTTTTCCTAATTTTTCACTTTCAAATATATCAAATAAATTAACTGTTTGTAACAATTTGCTTTTAGCTTGTTTCACTGCTGTTTGAATATCTTGATACTTCACATGCTTATCAACCACCATTGCTAAATCACGTTGCATTGTAGGAAATTTAGGAATTTCAGTAAATGTGAGTTTATAATTTTCAATTCCAGCTTTTATGATTTCCCAATCTAAAACGGCAAACCAAACTGCTTGTTTAATGTCAAATTGTTTCAATTTAGATACAGGAATTTCTTCGATAGTTCCTATTTTTTTATTTTTTAATAAAATATCTAAACCATTATTTTGTGATTCAAAAACCAATTTTACATTAGGAAATAAACTTTCAACTATTCCTCTTACAAAATAAATATCGATCGCTTTTGCTTTTTCGGTATAATGTGGTTGACGATAATTTCCTGATAAATAAAGGGCTATTTGTTCTGTTTCTATAAAGGTTGATTCCTTACCCGTCTCAAGAGGGGAATTAGTTGACTGTGAATAAACCTTTCCAAATTCAAAAAATTTCAATTGATTATTCTTACGATTTAAATTATAGGCTACTGCTTCTAAACCTGTTTCTAACATCGAAAAACGCATCGTGTCTAAGTTTGCAGACAAGCTGTTGATCATTTTTACAATGGCATTATTATCAGGGTAATATGCAGCATTGGTAATTGAATTGGTGAAAATTTCAAAGAAGCCTTTAGTGACTAATTGCGATGCAATATGTTGTTTCGCATTTGCCTTAAATGCTTGGGTTTCTGTAGGTAAGCTATAAGCAATTTTTCCTGTGAACGGAATATTATCTAAGCCATCAATTCGCATGATTTCCTCTACCACGTCGGCTTGCATGGTGATGTCGGTTTTAGAAAAAGGAACGTTTACCTGCAACCCAGTTTCAGTTTCTTCTTTAATTCCAAAACCTAAATTCAACAATATGTTTTTCATTTGCTCAATGCCATATTCTTTACCAGCCAATGCACGCATTTTTTGATAAGACAATTGGATTGTTTTTTGTTCAAAAGGCGCAGGATAAATATCCATCATTTCGGATGAAATTTGTCCGCCAGCTAAATCAACAATCAAACTTGCAGCACGTTGCAACGCATAGGTAACATTGCTAATATCAGCACCTTTTTCGAAACGAGTAGCAGAGTCTGTTCTCAAGCCTAAACGCATGGAAGTTTTACGAATTGAATCTGGTAAAAACCAAGCACTTTCTAAAAATATAGATGTAGTAGATGCTTTCACACCCGACTGTAAACCACCATAAACACCTGCAATACACATTGGTTCAGATTCGTTGCAAATCATTAAATCAGCAGAATTTAATTCGATTTCTTTACCATCTAAAGCAATAAATTTCGTTTTGTCGTCAACCGTTTTTACGATTATTTTTCCACCTTTCACTTCACTTAAATCAAATGCATGCAAAGGCTGTCCACACTCATGCATTACAAAATTCGTAATATCCACAATATTATTAATTGGTCTTAAGCCAATGGCTTTCAATTTTAACTGCATCCATTCTGGCGACTCTTTTACTACAATATTTGAAATCGTTAAACCAGCATATCGAGCACACAAATTTTCATTTTCAATAAAAATTTCGATGTCGGATGTCGGTTGTCGGTTGTCAGGCTTATTCAGATTTTCTTTTCTGACATCTGGAATCTGACATCTAACCTCTTTTCCAATATTAATTAAATAAGCCACAACATCTTTCGCAACTCCTAAATGGCTCATGGCATCCATACGATTTGGTGTTAAGCCAATTTCATACGTAATATCAGAGGCAGGTAATTTATAATATTCCTTAGCCGTCAAGCCAATAGGTGTTCCTTCTGGCAAAATAATAATTCCATCATGATTATCACCTAAGCCAATTTCGTCTTCAGCACAAATCATTCCTTCACTTTCTTCACCTCTAATTTTTGCTTTTTTCATGGTCAATGGCTCACCATTTGAAGGATAAATGGTAGTACCAATAGTTGCTACTACAACGGTTTGACCAACAGCAACATTGGGTGCTCCACAAACGATTTTCAACAATTCTGGAGTTCCAATATCCACTTTGGTTAAACGCAATTTATCGGCATTTGGATGTTGCTCACACTCCATCACTTTACCGATTATCAAACCCTCTAATCCACCTTTTACGGTTTCAAATTTGTCCATACTTTCTACTTCCAATCCAACCGAAGTTAAAATTGTAGATAGTTCGTTGGGTTCTATAGTTTCGTTTAAATATTCGTGTAGCCAGTTGTAAGAAATCGTCATAAAATAAATTGAATTGCAAATATAGGTAAGAGTTGTTCGTTTTTTGTTGTAAATAGCAAGTGTTTTTAGGTTTTGTAAGCCCTCATTTAGCGCACTTATTTTATTTTTTTAAAGTATTTAAGCGAAATTTTAAAAAAGAATTAAAAAAAAAGACCATGAGCAATCATGGTCTTTTTAATATAAGAATGTCTTAGTGTTAATGTTTAACTACAATTTTATTGGTTGATTTTACATTATTAGATTCTACTTGAACAAAATAAATTCCATTATGTAAATTGCTTGTTTCAATGAACATTCCATTTGTGCCAACTTTAGAAATAAAATTAATTTGTTTAACAACTTTACCTGTAATATCAGAAATAATCACTTTTGTATTTTCTACTTGTTTAGCATCATATTGTAAAGTTGCGAAATTGTTTGCAGGATTTGGACTTAGCATTAAATGAGCATCGTTGTGAAACGTTGAAGTATTTTGAGGTGTTTCAACTACTTTTAATTGAACAGTAACATCAAAAATATTTACAAATACAGAGCTGTCATTTTTTTCGTAATTACGAATTGCTAAATTATACATTTTCTGTCTAGCTTGTAATGCAGTTGGGTTCCAAGTTAAAGTAGCATCAGCAGCTCCCTTGCCATTATTAACAGAATATGTTGCTGGATTATTCGTTAAAATAAATGGTTCACCTTGCAGTGTAATTTTTAAATCATCTCCATCAACGTCAATTGCATTTGTTACTAAATTAAATGTTTGATTTGCAGGAATGGTAAACATAAATTGTTGTTGATTTTGAATGGTTGTTCCTCCAACTGTAAAAGTTGGTTTATTGCCTGTGTTGAAAGCAGAACTATCTAAAACAATAATTTGCATGTCTCTTCTTATAAAACCAATTAAATTACCATTGCGATATTCATTAACCATGACGGTTGCATTCCAATTTCCTAACGCACCAGGAGTCCATGTAATTTGCCCTGTAGACGAGTTAATAGCAAATGGATCTAAATTGCTAAAGGCTGGCATTGTATAACCCACACAATTTACTTGACAAGAATTCCAAGGAGTATCAATATACCAATATAAACTATCTCCATCAGCATCAAAAGGTAATGGATTATATTGCCAAGGTAAATTTACCATAGCAGTTGTTACAGGTTGATTTAAAAATACTGGAGTTGAGTTTGAAGTTGACACACCGAATGAATGATATTTAGTTTGCAAAACCATGCTGTTTGAACCTGGGTTTACAATATTTGATATTGCAAGATTTCTGCAACAAAGTTCCCATTTAATAAAATAATCAGCAATTGAACTGTCAGACAAATAAGTATTACCTGTAATCAGTGATAAAGATGGAGATAACGTTTTTTCAAAAATGTACTCTTCCACATTATTACCAATATTTGTCATTCCACTATAATCAAAAGAAATATTTGATTGTATAGCATTCAAACAATTAGGGTTGGTAAAAATATCAAAAACCATACTTCCATTTAATGTATCAATTGTGGCATTACCACCACTGTTATCTCTATATACAGTGAGTTTTATTAATGCAGAATCTGTACCAAGGTGTTCGACTGTAATTTGGCCACCCATTAAATGAGTTGCAAAGATGTTAGATTGATTTGTCATCAAAAAGACAAATAACATGAGAATAATTTTTTTCATAATTTTTTAATTTAAATAATTTAACAACAATTCAAGACTCTAAAATATTAAAAGAGTTTGTAAAAATCTAACACATTAACAAAATTGGTGTAAAATTTATCTACTATTAAATGGCTACTTCAATAATTTCATTCACCTTACTTTCATCAAAGGGTAAACTAATGCGTATATAATTGTCTGTATATCCTTCCATAATACCTTGTTTGTCTTGGTGTTCAAACAATACTTTTCGAATTTGGTTTTTATGTTGTTCCGTAAAGAAATTCATTTTCTTATCAGATAAATTGCGAAGCGTAGCATTTCTTTCTTTTCTGATATGAATTGGCACTACACCTAGCATTTCATTTGCCAATGTATTTTCTCTTTCTGAGTATGTAAAAACATGTAAGTATGACACATCCAATTTATGTAAAAAATCATATGTTGTTTGAAACTCTTCATCGGTTTCGCCAGGAAAACCTACAATCACATCAACACCAATGCAAGCATGTGGCATTACCGATTTTATTTTTTCTACTCGTTCTTGATACAATTCTCGCTTATAACGACGACGCATATCGCCCAACATTTTATTGCTTCCACTTTGCAAAGGAATATGAAAGTGTGGCATAAAATGTTTTGATGTAGAGACAAAATCAATGATTTCATTGGTCAATAAATTGGGTTCAATGGATGAGATTCTGTACCGCTCAATGCTTTCAACTTCATCTAACGCTTTTACTAAATCAAAAAAGTTTTCTTCGTTTTTTCGGTTGCCATTATAGCCTTTTCCGAAATCACCTAAATTTACACCAGTTAATACAATTTCTTTTACACCACCTGTGGCTATAGCTTTTACGTTCTCAATAACATTGTCAACTGTATCACTTCTGCTATGTCCACGTGCCAAAGGAATGGTACAAAATGAGCAGGTATAATCACAACCGTCTTGCACCTTTAAAAAGGTCCTGGTTCTATCATTTTTAGAATAAGAAGAGTGAAATCCTTCTACCTCTTCAATATCACAACTGCAAATTTTGGCTTCGCCATTTTTTTTGTATTCATTGAAATGCTTAACGATATTAAATTTTTCGCCAGCTCCAATAACAATATCTACACCTTCTATTTTGGCAATTTCCGCTGATTTTAATTGAGCATAGCAGCCTGTAATGATAACAGTAGAATTTGGATTTTGTTTTTTGACTTTCCGAATGAGTTGTTTACATTCTTTATCTGCATTTTCAGTTACTGAGCAAGTGTTAATAACATATACATCGGCTTCTTGAGTAAATTCTTTTTTTTCAAAACCTTCTTCATCAAACAATCGTGTAATTGTTGAAGTTTCAGAAAAATTAAGTTTACAACCTAATGTATGAAATGCTATGGATTTATTTTCGTTCAAAGTTGCACAAAAGTAAATAAAAAAAAGCAACCGGAGTTGCTTCTAATTATTTCGACAATTTTTTTATTATTAATATAATAAATACCTTGATTGTTCAACAGTTTTATGCCAACGAATATCAAACGCTAATCCTGTCATAACCATAAAATGACCTTGAGAAAAACGTTTTCCATTCATAGGGATATTTCTATCCATTTTATATTCGTTTCTATAATAATTTAAACCTAATCTCCATTTTAAAACTTCATTTAAACGAAATGAACCATAAAGCTCTGACATTACGCTGCCATAACTTTCGGTAAAATAGGCTCCATTATAATTAAAAGCATAAGGTTCTGAACGTACTTTAGTTCCTGGAGGAATAGGGTCTGTTTCGTAAGAACGAAAATAACCTGATTTTGAGTCTCCGAAATTAATGCCTGCAATATCTGTTGTAAAAAATATATCTACGCCTCTTTTGATATGCAATTTCATTGCAAAGTAAGCGTTGAGTGTGTTTGTTTGAACTTCAGGCATGTAAACTGTGTCTGCACCACCGATGTTTAATGCTTTTAAATCATAACTTGATGTGCTGTAACTTCTTTTTTTAGTATTAAAAGCCAACGCTCTTAAACCACCACCAATGCTAAGCCATTGTTTTTTTCTACCAATTCCATGTAAATAATGAATGTTGGCACCAGCAGACCAGTGTGGATTGCCATAGTAACCAATACTTCCGTTTACACAAGCTTCTGCTGTTCTTTTCTTCAAAATGCGTCGCATGTTTTGTGCTTCACTTGAAAGAACAAACATGAGGCCTAAACTTAATAATAATAATTTCTTTAGCATAATTTGCTTTTTTCTAAAGTTTAAAATTAGCATTCAAAAAAGAGAAATGCAACTTTTTTATTTGAATTATATTGTAAAATGATTTTTTTTAATTTGTTAATGTGTCTCCTTCATCAGTTCACTGATGTCCATCATGATTTTTTTAGCAATATTGTTGGCTGTAGTTTCTGAAGTGCTTTCGGTATATATTCGAATAATAGGTTCGGTATTTGATGTTCTTAAATGAACCCACTCGTTGTCAAAATCAATTTTCAAACCATCTTCTGTATTCATTGGTTGATTTTTATATTTTTCTTGAATGCCATCAAAAATATGTTTGATGTCGATGCCTTCAGTCAATTCTATTTTATTTTTAGACATATAATAGTTTGGATAAGTTCGACGTAAATCAGAGACTGGTTTACCATGCTTCGCTAAATGGGTTAAATATAAAGCAATTCCAATTAAAGAATCACGTCCATAATGTAACTCAGGAATGATAACACCTCCATTGCCTTCACCACCAATGACTGCGTTTTTTTCTTTCATTCTGTTAACCACATTGACTTCCCCAACTGCACTGGCAAAATATTCTCCTCCATGTTTTAACGTAATATCTTTTAAAGCACGAGTGCTAGACATATTTGAAACCGTATTGCCTCCCTTTTTGTTCATTAAAATGTAATCAGCAATTGAAACGAGTGTGTATTCTTCACCAAAGAAAGAACCATCTTCGCATACAAAACAAAGTCGGTCTACATCAGGATCAACTACAATTCCTAAATCAGCTTTTTGTTTAACCACTTCATTGGCAATTTCATTTAAGTTTTCAGGCAATGGTTCAGGATTGTGCGCAAATTTTCCGGTCACTTCTGCATTTAATACTTCTATATTTTTTACGCCTAATTTTTCTAATAAATAGGGAACAAATGTGGCACCTGTGCTGTTAATTGCATCTATAATTATTTTAAAATTTTTAGAAGCAATTGCGTTTGCATCAACCAAAGGATGATTTAAAATAGCTTGTGTATGTTTATCCATATAGCTATCATCCAATACTACATGGCCTAGTTTGTTTACATCTGCAAAAATAAAATCCGCTTGATTTCCTTTTGTCAATACAGCTTCTCCATCTGAACCAGAAATAAATTCTCCTTCTTTATTTAAGAGTTTTAACGCATTCCATTCTTTAGGATTGTGGCTAGCAGTAATGATAATTCCTCCACCTGCATTTTCCATTTTTACAGCCATTTCTACCGTTGGGGTAGTGCTTAAACCTAAATCAATTACTTCTATTCCTAAAGATTGTAAAGTGCTGACTACTAAATTTCGAACAATTTCCCCACTTATTCGTCCATCACGGCCTACAACAATTTTATTTATATTCGATTGTTCTGTAACCCAGCTACCAAATGCAGCTGTATATTTTACCACATCTATTGGTGTTAAACCTTCATCTGCTTTACCTCCAATAGTCCCTCTTATTCCTGAAATTGATTTTATTAATGCCAAAACGTTTATTTTAGAGTGCAAATTTAGGCAAATCATTTGCATAATTTTGATAAATTACACCCATTAATAAAATTTATAATGAAAGATTGGTTTAAAAATTGGTTTGATTCGCCCTATTATCACACCTTATATAAAAATAGAACAGATGATGAAGCCATCTTGTTTGTAAAAAATTGTGTAGCCCATTTTCAATTGCTGCCGAATACTAGATTACTGGATTTAGCATGTGGCAAAGGCAGGCATTCAATTGCATTTTCTAAATTTGGATTAGATGTCACGGGCGTTGATTTGTCCCCTCAAAGTATCCTTCATGCACAACAATTTGAAACAGATAATTTACATTTTTTTATACAAGATATGCGAACTGTTTTTAGAGCCAATTATTTTGATGTCGTGTGCAATTTGTTTACCAGTTTTGGTTATTTTAATTCTGCGCATGACAATCATTTAGCAGCTAAATGCATGGCCGTTGGATTAAAAAAAGGCGGAACATTAATTGTCGATTTTGTAAATCAGCAACATGCCAGAAAAAATATTGAGACCAATCAATCAGAAACTCAAACCATCGATAACATTATATTTGATATCAAAAGAAGTTACACTGAAAATCAATTAATAAAAAAAATTGCTATTACAGATGGCGAAAATAAATATCATTTTCAAGAAGCAGTGAACAGTTTTCATTTAGCTGATATGATTGCCATTTTTGAACATGAAGGATTGAAACATAAAGATACATTTGGTAATTATCATTTTGAAAAATATGATGAAATTGAATCACCTAGAATGATTTTGATTTTTGAAAAATAGATTTTGCTAAAAAAACATGAATGCAAAAAGAGTTTTTGCAATTAAATAACGGTGCGATCTGCAAAATGAGTGTCAAAAAAATAACTTCATTATATTTGTAATCTGTGATTATGCTAGAATTTATCCAACATATTGACGAAACTATTCTTGAACTCATTCATATAAAATGGGTAAATTCGTTATTTGATACTGTAATGCCTTTTGTTAGAAATCCATATTTTTGGTCACCTGTTTATTTATTTTTATTGGTTTATATGTGGCTCAATCATAAAAAAGAGGGTTTACTTTGGTGCTTGTTTTTTTTTATCACATTTATTTATTGTGATTTTATTAGTGCATCAATCATTAAACCATTTTTTCATCGGTTAAGACCCTGTAACGAACCCTTCTTGCCTTTTTCCATTAGAGAAATTGTTCGCTGTGGCAGTGGTTTCAGCTTTCCATCAAGCCATGCAACAAATCATTTTGGGCTATCCGCATTTATTATATTCACATTACATCATAAAAATAAATGGATTGTTCCTCTAGCTATTTTTTGGGCGGTTTTAGTTTGCTATGCTCAATTATATGTCGCTGTACATTATCCAATTGATATTTTATGTGGCGCTATTTTAGGAATTACGATAGCAAAATTAAATTCAGTCTATTATCTTAAACGATTTAAAGATTTTACTTTTTAAAAACCTACTTTTGCATTTGCTATGAGCATCTGGATATTTTTAATTTTATTGATTATTTTTACTGTTATTGGTGGTTCTATTCCTTTTTTATTCAAACAATTTAAAAGTGAATGGATTACTTTGTTATTGGCATTTTCGGGCTCATTTTTATTAGGAATTACATTGCTGCATTTAATGCCAGAAACTTTTCATGATTTAGGCGAAAAGGCTGGTATTTTTATCATCGTAGGTTTCTTTTTTCAATTGATTTTACAACGATTTTCGCATGGAGTTGAGCATGGACATGTGCATGAACATCCTGGTCACTCTCACAATATTTTGCCAATTTTTATTGGGCTCTCAGTACACGCATTTATGGAAGGAATTCCTCTAGGTTTTAATTACCAAAGTAGTGGTACTATGCCTTCTATTTTTTTAGGTGTAGCAGCCCATAAAATTCCGGAAGCAATTACGTTGAGTGCATTATTACTCGTTTCTCCAACAAAATACAACAAATGGATATATGTCATTTTATTCGCATTGGTCTCTCCAATTTCTGGCATGTTGGCCATGTATTATGGGCAAAAATTTTATTTTATTTCGAATGTTTTAGTATACATTATTCCTGTAGTGATAGGTGCTTTTTTACATATATCTACTACCATTTTATATGAGAGTGGCACCAAGCATCATCAATTAAGTACCCAAAAAATATTGGTGGTATTACTTGGCATAGGTTTAGCTATGGCTACATTGTTGTTGCATGTACATGAGCATTAAATTCACATCTTCTTAAAACTTTTATTGTGTAAAGCCTTTAACTTTACAAAAATTATTAAAAATGAAAAAATTACTTTTTGTATTATTCTTACTAAATACCTCATTAAATGTAATTGCAAATTCTTCCGAAAATTTTAGTCTTTACAACTCCATTCAAAAGAAAAAAAAGAAGAAAGACACTGCTTTTGACAGAACTAGATTAATCGCAGGTGGCGGCGGTGGGTTTGGCGCTGGCTTTAGGGCATTTTCGATCAATGTTACCCCATCAATAGCTTATTGTATTACCGACAATTTTAATCTTGGAACTACCTTTGGATTTAATTATTATCAACAAGCAGAAGATTTCCAATATTTTAACACTACAACTAATCAAGTTACTGACGCTACAATTAAATATAAATATCCAGGTTATTCGTTTAGCATATTTGCTCGATACATTATTGCACAACGATTTATGCTGAATTTTGAACCCGAAATGAATAATGTAAAAGTGGTAAAAGATTACGACATTAACCAAGTTAATGGAAAAATTATTGAAGACAAATATCGATTAAACATTTCTTCGGTATTAGGTGGCATTGGATATGTACAAAAAATAAGTGATATTGGATATTCTTATGTTATGGTTTGTTATGATTTAGTCCAAAATCCTAATGCACGGTATTATCAAACATTTGATTATCGTGCAGGAATAATGATGAACTTGTTTAATCGGTAGATTTCGTATCTAGTTAAAAATAAATGGTATATTGTAGCCTGTTATTCTTAAACTATACATGATACAAAAACGTTGGACAACAAAAGAAGCTGATCCTGAATGGACCAAATCGTTATATGAATCTTTAAAAATTCATCCTATTTTATGTAGAATTTTAGCCTCTCGTGGAATACGTAATTTTCAAGAAGCGAAAGATTTTTTTAGAACGGACGAAACGCATTTACTCAATCCTTTTTTAATGAAAGGAATGCAAAAATCCATTGATCGAATCCATCAAGCAATTACCAACAATGAAAAAATATTAATTTATGGCGATTATGATGTGGATGGTACTACGTCTGTTGCTGTTGTATATCAATTTTTTAAAACTGTCATTGAATCCAAATCTGAAAACTCAAATCTGAAAACTCAAATCGAGTTTTACATTCCGCATCGATTCACAGAAGGTTATGGCGTTTCTCAAAAAGGAATTGATTATGCCATTGAACATAATTTTACATTAATTATTACGCTAGATTGTGGCATAAAATCGGTTGATTTAGTGAAATATGCCAATCAACACAACATTGATACTATTGTAAGTGACCATCATTTACCAGGCGAAATTGTACCCAATGCATTTGCTGTTTTAAATCCAAAACAAGCCGATTGTCCTTATCCCTACAAAGAATTATGCGGTTGTGGAATTGGCTATAAAATCATTTCTGCCTATGCATCGCAATATAATATTGACCAGGCAATTGTCAACTATCATTTAGATTTAGTAGCCACCGCTATAGCTGCTGACATTGTGCCAATTACGGGAGAAAATAGAACTTTGTGTGTTTTAGGTTTGCAAAAAGCGAATAAAAATCCCAGCGTTCCTTTGCAAGCATTGAAGACCATTAGCAAGCTCGAAAAAGAGTTTACCATTACAGATTTAGTATTCATTATTGCACCCCGAGTTAATGCTGCCGGACGAATGGATGATGCAAAAAAAGCCGTAGAATTATTTATTGAAGCCGACGTAGAAAAAGCAAAAGACTTAGCCTCTATTTTACAAGAAGATAATAATGATAGAAAAGATGTGGACAGAATGACCACTATTGAAGCCTTGTATATGATTGCGGAAAATGAGGAATATCAAAATAGAAAATCAACGGTTGTGTATGACGAAAATTGGCACAAAGGGATTGTAGGAATTGTGGCTTCGAGAATTATTGAACATCATTATAAACCCACTATAGTACTCACTTTGTCGAACGGGAAAATAACAGGTTCAGCTCGTTCTATTAAAGGTTTTAATATGTTTGAAGGACTTAATCAATGTGCTGATTATTTAGAAAATTATGGAGGACATTATTTTGCAGCAGGCTTAACCATGAAGGAAGAAAATTTAGTGCCATTCAAAATTCGTTTTGATGAGGTGGTAAAATTCACCGTTCCGGATGAATTATTTTTTCCAGAAATTGAAGTCGATGCAGAAATTAATTTCAATGATATCAATGAAAATTTCTTAAAAATATTAAATCAATTTGCACCACATGGTCCCGAAAACATGAAGCCTATCTTCATGACTAAAAGCGTAATGGATTATCAAGGATTTTCGACTATTGTAAAAGAAAAACATTTGCGATTTGTAGTTTATCAAAATGGCAGTAAAACGATCAATGGCATTGGTTTTAATATGGCAGAAAAACTTTCTGTCATAAAAGAAAAACAACAATTTGAAATCTTATATCATATTGAAGAAAATACGTGGAATGGTAATACCTCCATTCAATTAAAAGTGATTGATATTCGATAAAAATATTTTGTACATTTGAGAAGAAAATAAATACAACATGAACAAAATAATATATACTTTAGTCGCATTTGCAGGCATTTTAATATTGGCAAATTGTTCTCCTAAAATAGTTAAAAGCACTACTACTGAAAACAAAAAATCTTCTTCATCAACCAATGCAGAAGTTGCAGAGACATTGTTTAGTAAACTGTCAAATGAAGAACAAATGGATATTGTAAAAAGTATTCATTCAACAGACGAAATATTTAATAAAGGTCAAACAATTTATCAAACGAATTGTGGAAAATGTCATGAATTGTATAAGCCTGATAGCAGAAACATTACCACTTGGATGAAGGTAATGAAAAGAATGTCGAAAAAAGCTAGCTTAACTGACGAACACTATAAATTGGTATGTATATTTTTGAATGTAAAGGCAAAGATTTAATCTTTTATAATTATACAAAATGAAAAAGAGTATTTATTCAATTCTGATTTTTTCAGGCATCATATTAATAGCAAAAACATCTCTTAATGCTATTAATTTTCCTTCTTTTAAAAACTCTTTTGATAATACTACAAGGCAAATAGAAAATGACTCATTATTATTTAGTCAACAAAATATTGGAAATCAGTTGGTAATAATTGGCAATCTGAAAACAGCTGAAAATATAACTAAAGGGGAAGCACTTTATACTTCAAATTGTGGTCGATGTCATAAACTATTTAAACCAGAAAAAAGAAACATCAATGCTTGGATGAATGTGATGAAACGAATGGCACCTCAAGCTAGTCTCACCGAAGAAAATTATAAACTAGTTTGTGTTTATTTAAATTCAAAAACAACTTCAAAAGAAATAATTAAAGACTCAACTGAAAAGGAAGAATTTATTTTCACACCCCAACAATGGTGAGAAAATGAGATGTGAGATTCTAAATATTAAAATGTACAAACACATAATTCGTAATTCAACAATCGTAATTGCATCATCATCCTTCATTGTAAAAACTCAATAAAGCGCCCACATATGCATTATCCCAACCCGAGCAAATATCATCATAGGCTTCATCAGGTATGTTGGTGTGCCTAATTTCTAGCGAAGTATTCTTTTTGTCTTCATGTAGTTTTATCGTTACGATTGAGGGTTCTTCTTGCTCCCCAAAATACCATTCTTGAACAATTTTTTTGCTTGGTTCAAACTCCAAATTCATCCCACAAATACTGCCATTCCATAACTCAAATTCAGTATTTGGTTCAGCACTCATTATAGCATCTTCACCACTCCATAATTTAATGGTATGTGCGTTGATTAATGCGGCATACAAAATTTCGGGCTCAACCGGTAAACTGTAATACTTCTTAAAATCTTTCATTTAGTTTTTAATAATTTTTGTTGAAAATGTTTTACCTGCTGTCGTTAGTAATAAAATATATTCGCCTTTTGCCGCATTGTTTAAAGCAGCTGATTTAAATGAGTTTATATATTTTTGATTGTCTTTATACACACATTTTCCTTGCAAATCATAAATCGAATAATAAAATTCTTTAATGTTATTACTAAAACATTTTACCGTAAAGTCTCCTTGTGTAGGATTTGGATATGCTGTAAATTGATAGTCAATATTTTTAATTTCTGATGTTCCTAAGGCAATATTATATGCATTGCAAAAATTAGGAACGCCATACCCTGTGGTGTTGTTAGGATTTGAATATTGATTGCTCGACATTTTTACCAACTGACGAATTTCCCAACTCGTTTTAGTGGGTAATGCTTGCCACAAACAAGCAATGGCACCGCACATGATAGGACTAGCAAACGATGAGCCATTAGATGCATTTAAAGCACAATTTCCAGTGCTGCCTGCTATTGTGGTGCCTTTCCCTAAAGCACAACCATCGGGTTTTGTTAATCCATTAAAGTTAGGGCCATAGCCACTTCCTCCCCATAATCCTGAACCGTCTACCGAGCCTACACTAAATGAACTGTCGGCATCAGCTGGCGTAAGCATATAATGCCATGCGCCTGCACCTTCGTTTCCTTGCGCTTGCACAACCAACACACCTTTTGAAGCTAATTTATTGAGTGTATTGGCAATTAAGGTTTTATGTCCTGTTAAATCTGCGTAAACAAATGAGGAGGAAGAATTATTAAATGGTGCATCAAAATTGTTGTATCCCAACGACGAATTTACCATCCAAATTCCAGCGCTGTCAATATATTCGGCAGCAGATAACCAATTATCTTGTTCAATTGGTTGTTCCGAATAATGGTCTTCTGTGTTGTATAAATAAAAATTTGCTTTCGGTGAAGTTCCTACAAACGAACCTGGAATATTGCCTGCCATGCAACTCAGCACATTGGTACCATGTCCATTATTAATTGCAGCCGAAAATACATAATTAGTATCTTTTACAAAATCATACACATCTTTTAATCTGTTTTCTAAACGAATTGAATCAAAAATTGAACACGAATCTGTCCGTCTAAAATTTACATCAAACACAGCAATATCCATGCCTTCGCCTTTAAAACCCAAATCATGCAAACAATCAGCTTCCAACATATCAATTTGCTGATAAGCCAACCCATAATAAGCAGATGAACCGGCTGTTTTATAAGATGGTTCGCCTTCATCACCATATTTTGTATTCGATGAATTGCCATCAGTTTTATAAATTCCTGATTGGTATCGAGCAATTAATTTTACACTGCCTACCATTGGCAACGTAGCACAATCCAAGCCTTTCAACGAATCATACGTAATCACTACCACTTGATTAAACCATTTAGAAATATTATGCACCTTCACGGCATTGGCTTTTGCAACCACTGAATCAATGTAAGATTTCACCACAGGCAAGTCTGAACTATCCAACATAATATTTTGGTTTGCTCTACGTAATAATGCTTTGGGAGACAAATATTGCAACGAATCGGCAAAGGTTAATGTGCCATTTTTATCTTTAAAAGTAACCCGATAAGCATAAGCTGGTCCAGCATTTGACAAATTGCAAAATGCCAAAAAAGCAATCAATAAAAAAGCATTTTTTTGAAACATAATTTTCGTTTTAATAGTGGATAAAGTTACTGCCTTTTTTCAAAAGATGATTTAGATTTTTTTGAAGGTCTAGGACTAAATCATTATGCATCCAAATTGCGTCGCACTCTTTTGGCGACAATCTCTTTGTTCAACATAATAAATTCCAACCAATTCTTGAACTTACTAAAGACTTAATACGTACAACTCAAAACTCTAGGTTATCTTCGCACTCTAAAAAATAATTTTAAAAATGGCCAGTGCTCGAAGTGTACGAATGAAAAAACAAAATGATTTGCAAGACATGCCAAAGGCAAAGCTCAATGCAGAAAATTTTAAAAAAGGCGCACGATTATTTGACTATTTAGGAAAGCAAAAATGGACCTTTGCAATCGGACTTATTTTTCTTGTTTTATCGGCAGGTGTTGGGTTACTATTTCCTATGATGAGTGGAAAAATGTTTGGTATGTTGGGCACTTCCGACAAAACTCAATTGGTTGAAAATTTAAAAAAGCTAGACAATATTGGCTTAACGCTTTTATTCATATTAGTAGTGCAAGGTTTTTTTAGTTTTGGTAGAGTTTTTATGTTTACACGAGTAACAGAATCTTTATTGGAATCACTACGCAATAAGGCTTTTGAACGATTAATTAAAAAGCCAATGTCATTTTTTAGCAAAAATCAATCAGGGGAATTAAGCAGCCGTTTGGCAACCGATTTAAATGTAATTTCAGAAGCTTTTACGATGAATATTGCTGAAGTTATTCGTCAAAGTATTGTTGGTATTGGTGGTTTAATCATCATTATGACCAGTACAAATTTTGCTGTTTCAAAATGGTTTTTAATCATCATTCCACCACTCAGTGTACTGGCTATTTTATTCGCTCGAAAAATTAGAAATTATAGCAAACAATTTCAAGATAAAATTGCCGATGCCAATGTGATCGTGAGTGAAAGCATTACTGGCATTACGAATGTAAAATCATTTACAAATGAAGCCTATGAAATGAATCGATATGAAAAACAAACAGGTGATATAAAACGCTTTGGTTTATTGTATGGCACATTTAGAGGGGCCTTTTTTGCCTTTGTGATCACTTGTATTTTTGGAGCTATTTTTTTTATGTTGTACAAAATGCTTCAACTAAATGCACAAGGAATTATTTCTGGTGAAGAGTTCGGAAAATTTATGATGTTGGCTTTATTTGTAAGTGGAAGTTTGGGAGGTTTGCCTGAGCAAATTGCTAGCATTCAAAGGGCATTAGGTGCAACGGATCGAGTGTTTGAGATTATTGATGAAGACATAGAGAATGTGTTAGCTCAAAACCAAACAGCGATTCAGCCAAACGGAAAAATAGAATTACAACAAATTAATTTTAGCTATCCTAGCCGGGAAAATTTTGAAGTATTAAAAGACATTTCCTTTACAGCAAACGCCGGCGAAACCGTTGCTTTGGTAGGGAGTAGTGGGAGTGGGAAAAGCACCATTGCTAATTTAATTCTTCGTTTTTACAATCCTATGAAAGGACAAATTTTATTAGATGGTCAAAACATTAATGAAATAGATTTAACCTTACTTCGTCAACAAATTGCCTATGTGCCACAAGAAGTTATTTTGTTTGCAGGCACCATTGCCGAAAATATTGCTTACGGAAAAGTAGGTGCCACACAACTAGAAATTGAAGAGGCTGCAAAAAAAGCCAATGCGTTTGACTTCATCAATACTTTTCCTGAAAAATGGAACACATTGGTAGGAGAGCGTGGTATTCAATTAAGTGGAGGACAACGTCAGCGAATTGCTATTGCAAGAGCCGTTTTAAAAAATCCTGCCATTTTAATATTAGATGAAGCAACCAGTAGTTTGGATAGCGAAAGTGAAGGATTAGTACAAGATGCATTGGATAAATTAATGCAAGGGCGAACAAGTATTGTGATCGCGCATCGCTTGAGTACGATTAAAGAAGCCAATAAAATTGTGGTCTTGCATCTAGGCGTAATAGTTGAAGAAGGAACACATCAAGAATTACTAGAAATTGAAAATGGGTTTTATGTAAAATTAAGTAAGATGCAAATGAATGCTTGATGTTTTTTTTGATGTATTTATTAAATAATTCATATTAATTTTTGCTAGTTTTTCTAATAACTTATTGCGATTGTCATTTTATAAAATACGTATAAGCAGTTTATTCAATATCTTTGAACTATGAAACAATTTTTTCAGAAGTTGCTTTTAGGGAAAGTGTCCATGAAGGATAAACCCAAGCTAGATCCTATTCAAAAACGAATTTTGAATATCCAATCTATATGGAATAATGATCATCAGGATGATAATGGGATTGAAAAAATTGTTCGTCTTTTTTTATCTATTTCTCAATTGTTGTTTCCAGGTGTTTACATCAAATATGTGCTGTATAAAACCAAGTTTGAGTGGCAAGATCTTGCGATGGATATTTACATTTTAGTAAAATTATCGTTGCCATTTTTTATTTTGCTGTATCAGTGGCAGCATTTTTCGTTGATGATTGCGCTTATGGTTTATTTTTTGGTAGAAACAATTTTATATATTCCTACGCTAATTTTTGCATCTGACATGCTTTCGAGACCTCGTTCGTACAAGCGCTCTATGTTGCTGTTGTTTTTCAATTATATCGAAATAGTGGTGTCGTTTGGAGTGCTTTATTCATGTGGTAATAATATGAATATTCCTTTTACGACTTGGTATGATCCTATTTATTTTAGCATTGTAACCTCTAGCTCCATTGGCTTTGGCGATTACTATCCTGTGACTATGTTTGCAAAAGCATTGGTGAGTGTTCAAGCCTTGTTTTTCTTAACGTTTGTGGTTTTGTTCTTAAATTTCTTTTCTACTAAATTGAAATCGAAAGGATACTTTGATCATGAAAGTGACAATTAATTTTAGTTGGTTAAAAAAGTTTGTGCAGTGAAAACGGCCCCCCTTCGAAAAATGGTTTGCTGAACTTTGTCAATTTAATACACAAAGAAAATAACCACGAAATTTAAAAAATATAAAACGGCTAAAATAGTTTACTGTAAATCAATCTCTTCAATTGGAATTTTACTTCCATGAAAAATTTTCGAAATGTGCTCAAAGTTTTCCGAGTATTCGGTTACGTAAAAAATATTAGGCGAAGTTTTTTCTGTCGCTAACAAGTTTTTTTCACTCAAAAAGGTTTTAACCCTGTTTGCCATTGGTGAGGCATTATCTAAAATATCTTTTGAATGATGAAAATAATCATTCACTTCGTTTTTTATTAAAGGATAATGTGTGCAGGCTAATAAAATGGCTTCTTTGTCGTTGAATTGTTTATTTTTTAAATATTCATCCAAGATAGCTTTTGAAACATCATTATTAAAAAAGCCTTGTTCAATCATAGGAGCCAAAAGTGGTGTAGCTAATTGAAAAATTTCAACATCACAGCCATATTCTCTAAATAAAGTTTCATATATATTGGAGTTAATGGTTCCTTGAGTGCCAATAATACCTATTTTTTTATATTTTTTTTCAATGATGGATAAAATAACGGGTCTAATAACGCCCATAACTTCAACCTGTTCCCAAAAAATGGAGCGCAAATAAGAAGACGCTACCGAAGAAGCTGTGTTACAGGCAATTACAATCAATTTTACATTTTTAGAAAGTAAAAACTCTACAATTTGTTTGCAGTATTGTCGAATATTTTCTGGGCTTTTATCGCCATAGGGCATGTGTTGTGTGTCACCCACATAAATGAGTTGTTCGTTGGGCAACAGTTCTTCAATGGCTTTTGCCACAGTTAAACCACCAATGCCTGAATCAAAAATGCCTATCGGCTGTGTGTTTTTCATAATGAAGTAACAAATATAATGCGAAATAAGACCAAAAGGGTTTCAAATAACCCAAATACAACTTATAATTTTACCAAAATGTTAATTCAATTTTTATTTATATATTCGCAGACTAATAACAATTGATAATTATTTCTTAAAAAACAAAAAAGAAGTAACACATCATGATAAAATATATACAATATGGACCCAATAATAATAACTGTAATTGCAGCAGCCGTTGCACTTTTAATCGGCATACTAGTAGGTAAGTCATTTTTTAGTAAAACAAATAATAAAATAGTAGAAGAAGCTAAATTACAAGCAGAAAGAATTAAAAATGAATCAGAAAAAGTTAAAAATGAAGCAGACAGAATAACAAAAGATGCGGAAAGACTTACCAAAGATGCACAAGCCAAAGCGGAAACACTTAAAGAAAACAAAATTTTAGAGGCAAAATCACATTTTTTACAACTAAAATCAGAACACGACAAAGTTGTTTTACAAACTACTCAAAAATTAAACGAGGGCGAAAATCGGATTAAACAAAAAGAGAAAGAGTTAGATGATAAAACAAAACTAGCGCAAAAAGAAGTACAAGAATATGATCAAAAAAAGATCAATTTAGATAAGCAACTAGAAGTGGTGGCTCGTAAGCAAGAATCTTTAAGCAAACAACATGAAGAGCATATTCAGAAATTAGAAAAAATAGCTAATTTATCTGCAGAAGATGCCAAAACAGAGTTGATCGAAGCAATTACAGATGAAGCAAAGTCGAAAGCATCGACGTATGTTCAAGAAATAATTGAAGAATCGAAACTAAAAGCAAATAAAGAAGCTAAGAAAATTATCATTCAAACCATTCAACGAACGGCAGCTGAAACGGCTATTGAGAATGCGATAACTGTTTTTCATTTAGAAAGTGATGACATTAAAGGACAAATTATTGGTCGTGAAGGAAGAAATATTCGTGCTATTGAAGCAGCAACTGGAGTTGATTTAGTAGTAGACGATACCCCTGAGGCAATTATATTAAGTAGTTTCGATCCTATTCGAAGAGAAATTGCTCGATTGTCCTTACAGAAATTAGTGCAAGATGGTCGTATGCATCCTGCCCGTATTGAAGAAGTAGTAGAAAAAACAAAAAAAGCCATCGATGATCAAATTATGGAAATCGGTGAACGAACAGCTATTGAATTAGGCGTTCATGGGCTTCATAAAGAATTGATAAGAATGGTTGGTCGTATGCGTTTCCGTTCATCTTATGGGCAAAATTTATTAATGCACAGTCGTGAAACGGCTAATTTATGTGGGATTATGGCAGCTGAGCTTGGTTTAAATCCTAAATTAGCAAAACGTGCCGGATTATTGCATGATATTGGAAAAGTGCCCGATGAAGAAACCGAATTATCGCATGCTTTACTAGGAGCCAAATTAGCTGAAAAATATGGTGAACATCCATCTGTTGTAAATGCCATTGGTGCACATCATGATGAAATGGAAATGAGCTATGTAATCTCTCCAATTATACAAGCTTGTGATGCGATAAGCGGCGCTCGTCCAGGTGCTCGTAGAGAAATTATGGCTAGTTACCTTGAGCGGATCAAAGATTTAGAGAAATTAGCGATGGAATATACTGGAGTCGAAAAAGCGTATGCAATACAAGCTGGTAGAGAATTGCGAGTTATTGTAGAAGCTGATAAAGTAACTGATGCACAAAGCGATACCTTGTCTTTTGAAATTGCAGATAAGATTCAGAAAGAAATGCAATATCCAGGACAAATAAAAGTGACTGTTATTAGAGAAAAACGTGCGGTAAATATTGCTCGATAAATTTCATAGATCTTTATGATTCAATTAATTGACACGAGCAAATTTTCATTGATAGCAATTTATTAATTTTTTATCTCTATTTTTTACATTTTATTTAACAATAATAATATCTTTAACATATATTTACAACCTAAATATTTTTACGAATATGAACAGAATTATACGAATCGTTGCAATTTTAATGGTTATAACCAATTTTGCAGTAGCACAAGGTAACAACAGTGGTGAGATTTATGGTCGAATTACTGATGAAAAAGGAGAGGCTTTAGATGCTGCTTCTGTATCTGCTTTTCAAGGAGGTGTGTTAAAAGGGGGTAAAAGATCAGATTTAAATGGAAACTATATCATCAAACCTTTGTCACCAGGTACTTATACTGTAAGAATTACTTTTTTGGGCTACCCAACACAAGAAATTCAAGGTGTTGTAGTTCGTAGTGAGGGACGGGCAAAGATTGACGTAAAGATGGAAAAAGCAGCGAAAAAAATTGGAGGTGACGACGGTGTTGTTATCAAACAATTTAAAAATCCATTAATTAGTGAAGATGGCCCTGTGAGAGCTATTGGAAAAAAAGAAATTTTACAAGGTTCAACAAGAAATGCTTCAGATTTAGCCTCTATGCAAGGAGGTGGGTACCAAAGAAAAACAGGTGCTGCTGTTAATTTAGGTGGTGATCGTTCAACTGGAACTATGTATATGATTGATGGGATTATGGTGAGAGGTAGTAGAGCTACCAGTATTCCACAAGGAGGTATAGAAAACTTAGAAGTATCATCTAATGGGTTATCGGCTAAATTTGGTAATGCTACAGGAGGAGTTATTCAAATTACTACAAGCTCAATTAAAAAAGATATCGGAGGAAATGTTTCATTTCAGCACTCAGTAGAAGGTTATAATAATAATTTAATGTCGGTAGAATTATCCGGTCCATTATTGAAAGTGAAACGTAAAGGACAAACTATTAAAAAACCAGTTATCGGGTTTGGTTTAAATTTACAAGCAAAATATGATGTAGATGGCAATCCTTTTATTCAAAAATATTATCGAGTAAAACCTAGTAAATTAAAAGAAATTCAAGCTAATCCTTTAACACCTAATCCAAATGGCGATCTAAATTTTGTGAGAACAGGTGAGATGATAACGATAAATGATTTAGAACAAATTAAAGCAAGAGAGAATGGACAAGTTTTTGCTTTTGATTATGTTGGTAAATTAGATTTTCAACCCGTAGATAATATTAATTTTACAGTAGGTTTTCAAGGAAACTATACTAAAGGAAAATCTTATGGTTTTGCGAATTCATTATTTGCCCCAGAAGCAAACAGTATTGGTAATGACATTACTGCTCGTGGGTATGCTCGTTTAACGCACCGTCTTGGTAAGTCGGGTTTATCTGATAAGAAAAATGAAAAGTTTTCTCCTATTTCTAATGCTTTTTATACACTTCAATTTACATATCAAAAAGAATATTCATACTCTGCGAACCCAGATCATGGAAAAAATATATTTAACTATGGTTATTTAGGTAAGTTTATTGCGCATACATCTGCTGCTTATACATTTGATACTGCATTGAATGCTAATTTTTTAGGAGTTAAATATTTGGGTCAACGAAGTGACTCAGTAACTTTCATCCCATCAGGCAAAAACCCATTATTGGAAAATTATACCAACGTAATATATAATAACAGCGATAGATTTCCCGTAAGAAATATTAATAACATACAGTCTTATGGTGGGTTACGAAATGGGGATGCACCAGCTAGTGTATATGGACTTTGGACAGCTCCAGGAGCTCAAATCAGTTCGTATTCATACTCACAAGCTGATCAAGCAACATTAAATTTAGATGCATCTTTTAACATTGATCAAGGAGGAAAAAAAGGCCTTAAAGTAGATAAAATTACACACAATATTCAATTTGGTATTGGCTATGATCAAAGAACATCAAGAAGTTATGCTTTAGGAGGATTATGGAATTTAATGCGTTTAAATACAAATAAACACATTTTAAATTTAGATACAAAAAATCCAAAATTCATAGTTGGTGGTCAAGACCAAACGGCTGGCGTATTAAACGGAACTGTTAATTTCTCTCCTTTTGATACCATTCAATACGATCAATTGTATGTATCAGCAGAACAATCTCGATTTGATAAAGAATTACGTAAAAAATTATACGGAAGCGAAACTAATCTAAGTTCGATAAATGTAGATGGATTAGATCCAAGTACATTTAGTTTAGATAT
This sequence comes from Chitinophagaceae bacterium, assembly GCA_044353665.1. Lineage (GTDB taxonomy): Bacteria > Bacteroidota > Bacteroidia > Chitinophagales > Chitinophagaceae > OLB11. The sequence continues at coordinate 53,082 of JBILBN010000006.1, forward strand.
GTTTAATGCAACAGAACTATTTAACAGTGGACAAGACGCTGTAAGTTATTTCGGATATGATTATTTAGGAAATAAAACAAAAAAACAACCGAGTTTTAAAGATTTCTGGACTAAAAAAGATGCAAGAGGTGATTATTCTAGACCTATTGGAGCCTTTAGACCAATTTATATGTTTGGATATATTTTAGATAAATTTACATACAAAACAATTAACTTCAATATTGGTATGCGTGTTGATCGATATGACGCGAACCAAAAAGTATTAAAAGATCAATATTCATTATATGCAGTTAAAAAAGTAGGTGATATTAAAGAAGGAACATACAATTATGCCTACAATGTAGAGGAAGATAAATATGCGTCTTCAGTAGTTAATTTTGATAAAGATTATGTAGCCTATGTAAATAATAGCAAAGCAGCTAAACCAACAATTGTAGGATATAGAAAAGGAGATATTTGGTATGATCCATTTGGTAAAATAGTAGATGATCCAACAATTTTATCTGGCTTGTATGCGGATGGTTTACCTATACAACCATGGTTGCAAAATAATAAAGACAGTATAAAAAGTAAAAACTTTAATCCTGATAATTCTTTTGAAGATTATAAACCTCAAATCTCTTTGTCACCTCGTATTAAATTTACGTTCCCAATTTCTGACGAAGCATTGTTTTATGGTAACTATGATATTGTAACTCAAACACCAAGTTCGAACATTCAAACTACACCCGATGATTATTATTTCCTTGCAGAAAGAGGGGCTACAATAAATAATGGTAACCTAAAAATGGAAAAGGCAATCAACTATTCATTTGGTTACCAACAAAAATTATCCAAATTAGCTTCAATTACTTTAGAAGCCTATTATAGAGAACGTAAAAATCAAATTCAATTACAACGATTGTTATTAGCTTACCCAATTTCTTATCAAACGTATGGTAACAGAGATTTTTCAACAACAAAAGGATTTACAGCACGTTTAGATTTCAGACGTATAGGACCTATCAGAATGGAAATCAACTATACGTTACAATTTGCTGAAGGAACTGGATCAAATACGACTTCACAATCTTCATTATTAGCCACAGGACAACCTAATTTAAGAACGGTGTTCCCTCTTGATATTGATTCTAGACATATATTAAATGCTACATTAGATTATCGTTATGAAGAAGATAATAAAGGTCCTAAAGTAGGAAACTGTTATCCGTTTAGTAATTCAGGGATTAACTTTTTATTTAGAGCTAGAAGCGGTGAGCCCTATACCCGTTCTGCTTTAGCAACACCAGTTGTAGGAGGTGATTTTAACAGTACTCCAATTATCGGAACAATCAATGGGTCTCGTTTACCTTGGAATTCTGAGTTAGGAGTAAGAATGGATAAAAGTTTCAGTATTAGCCCTAAAGTGAAAGGAGCTGATGGCAAAAAAATGGCTTCAAAAAGTCCAATTTATGTAAATGTATTTTGTCAAATAACAAATATATTAAACACACGTAATATCCTTTCAGTATATGGTTACACTGGTTTGGGTGATGATGATGGATATTTAACTTCCCCTCAAGGACTTTCAACTGTTAAAAATAACTATCAATTCCAACAATCTTTTACCGATATGTATCGTACTCGATTAGCTAGCCCTGGTTCATTCAACAATCCTCGTATTATTAACTTTGGATTTTCTTTAGATTTTTAATTCAATAAACTAATTTTTTATGAATAAAATAATATTAATTTCAATTACCATGCTTTCAATCGCTTCTTCAGCCTTTGGAAAACAAAATATTGGGAACCCTCAAAAAAGAGAAAGCGGATTACACAAAACAGCCGCTGGTTGTGATCAAACAACTGCTGTTATCGATTTAGATGTAAATAATGTGAGAGCTAGATTAATGACTGGTGGTGACATGTGGTGGGATAGACCAAATTCAACCGCTGCTTATGAAGTGCCTAAAAATAGCAACAAAAATGCATTGTTTGCAGGGTCTTTATGGATTGGCGGTGTTGATAAATCATCAGGTAAAATAAAAGTAGCTGCACAAACGTATCGTCAAACAGGTAATGATTATTGGACAGGACCGTTGGATGATAATGGAAGTATTGACTACAATACATGTGCTGAGTGGGATCGTTTTTGGAAAATAAATACTTCAGATATCAATAAATTTCGTTTAATATACAGTGATTTACCAATTACGGACACTAATGGAATTAAAAACAGAATTATTGACAATGAAGCTTCGGTGCCATTGATTATTAAAGAATGGCCAGCTAAAGGTAATAAAGATGTATTAAGCGCTGGAGGAGGATTGATGTCTTTCATGCCAAATAGAGATATGGCAGGTTTTGTAGATGTTGATACTGCAAATGGTGGTAAAGGTGTTTACAATTGGAGAAAAGGAGATTATCCTAAAATCTTAGGAGACCAATATATTTGGTGGATTTTTAATGATAAAGGAAATACAAAAACCGAAACATCTTCTGATGCAATTGGTTTAGAAATTCAATCTGCTGCATTTGCATTTTCAACAAATAACTGTTTGAATGATGCTACTTTTTATAACTATAAAATCAATAATTTCAGTACTAGTCAATTAGACAGTACCTACATGTCTACATGGTCTGATGCTGATTTAGGCTACGCTTTTGACGACTATGTTGGTTGTGATACGGCTAGAGGTTTAGGAATTTTATACAACGGTGACAAATTTGACGATGGTGCACAAGGATATGGCTTTGAAATTCCGATGGTAGGGATTGATTATTTTAGAGGTCCAAAATATTTTGATGCAATTACGCAAAAAGATACAGTTCTAAAAATGTCTAATTTTACGTATTATGACAATGATTTCTCTGCATATGGTAATCCAGAAGCCTTGTCTCATTTTTATGGATATATGACAGGTTCATGGAAAAATGGTGCACGTTTTACTCGTTCTGACCAAGCCAGAACAGCAGTAAGTGCAGCTACTCCTATTACTAATTTTATCTTCACTGGAGATCCTTGTAAAAAAGGAACATGGTCAGAAGTTAATACGATTACAGGTGGGCCTTCAAATACTCCAGCGGATAGACGTTTCATACACTCCGCAGGTCCTTTCCCATTAATACCTGGAGCTGTGCCTAGTGACATTACTATTGGTGCTATTTGGGTTCCTAATGTAGGCGGAGGTGAAGACGCTTGTTTCTCAAAAATTCAAGTATGTGATGACAGAGCTCAAAATTTATTCATTAATGAATTCAATTTGCCAGATGGCCCACAAGCACCTAAAATGGTTGTGCAGCCTTTAGATCGAAAATTAGTATTTGATTTAGATAATTTAGCTGGTTCGAATAATGAAAATGAACAATATCCTACGAATTTAAATGCCTTGGAAATGAGAAAAGAGCTAATCAAAAAAGCAGCTTTAATAGGCAATTCAGACTCTACGTATAAATTTGAAGGATACATCGTTTATCAATTGAAAAACAGTACGGTTTCTTTATCAGATGTTAGAAATAAAGACGGGTCTGTAAATACAGAAAAAGCAAAAGCCGTTTTTCAATGTGATGTCAAAAATGGTATCCGAAATATTATCAATTATGAAATTGATCCTGAAGTTTCTTCAACACAATATATTCCTAAATTATTAGTATCTGGAGCAGATAAAGGAATTTCACATTCTTTTCAAATAACTGAAGACGCCTTTGCATCTGGGACCTCTAAAAGTTTAGTAAATTACAAAACATATTATTATGTTGCCATAGCTTACGCATTCAATAAATTTCAAGCATTTGACCAAAATAATTTAGACTCTACACAAGATATTGAATACCTTGAAAGTAGAACAGATGGTCGAAAATTGCCTATACAAGTTATAAAAGCAATGCCTCACCCTGCATCAGATAGTTTGTATATACAAACTTATGCAGATTATGGCACAGGTATCCAATTAAAAAGAATAGAAGGTAAAGGAAATGGGGGTATTGCTTTAGATCTATCAGATGAATCTGAAATGGAAGCTTTGCAAGGACCTAATTATCAAACCTATTTTCCTACATACAAACCAGGAAGTGGACCATTGAAAATGAAAGTTGTAAATCCTGACAGCATTAAAGCAGGAACGTATACGGTGAAGTTATTAGTGGATAGTTTTTATAAATTTGACCCGAGTACAACAGCCACTATATTAGCTACAGGAAATGATACGTCTTTAGGTGCTAAAGCATTGTACACTAAATGGTTAATTGCTCGCAATGGCCCTAATGGTGAAAAAGATACTATCTTTAGTGGATCAAACATATTGAATTACAACGAAAAGTATTTAAGACGTTATTTTAGTCAAGATGCACTTACTGGTAATACAATCAATTCTTTAGATTGGGGTATTATGACTGCTATTCAACAACAAAAAAGACCAGGCGATAATCCTAAAATACCTGAAAATGGCTTAATTAGTTCCAGTATAACTTTTGGAGATAAAAGTAATACCTGGTTAACTGGAATTCAAGATGGAGAAGGAAAATCATTCTTTAACTGGATTAGAGCAGGTGTTGAAGGTGGAGATGCGAGTGATGCTAGCAACAATGACTGTAATACGGTAGATTGGGATAATAAACCAATAACGGTAAATAATTCAACAGTTCTTGAATTAAAAAATAAAGATCAAGCAGGTACTTTTGAAGGTGTATTAAATGGTACGTTCGCTCCTTATAATTTAGTTTCAGCCGAAATAAAAAGCGTTTGTGGTTACGGACTAATGTATGGTAGTGTTCCTGCAACAGGAGGAAGCTTAATATCAAATGATCGTTTAGTGAATCGTCTTGAAGATATTTACAGTATCGATATCGTATTTACGAATGATAGAAGTTTATGGTCAAAATGCCCAGTTATAGAAATGACAGATTACAATTTAGCTCCTGCATCAACAGTAGCTGAAAATGGAGCTTTCAAATTCAACATGCGTAAACATGCTTCTTTGTTAAAAAATCCAAACAGTGATGGTACGCCTGCTTATGACAATAACGATATGGGTATGAGTTATTTCCCTGGTTATGCAATTAATTTAGAAACAGGTGAACGATTAAATGTTGCTTTCGGAGAAGAATCGTTCAATTCTGAAGATAACGGGAAAGATATGATCTGGAACCCAACATCTCGTTTTGTAGAATTCAATGGAGACGTCATCAACAGATGGGGTGGTAAACATGTTATTTATGTTACAAGAACAAAATATGATGAAGGCTTAACATTAAAAAATAAAATAGCAGCTGCAAATAATACCGCATTAAGAAATGATGCGAATTTAAGAGAAGCCTACAAATCAATGATGTGGGTTGGGGTTCCAATGTTAGCACCAAGCTACAAATTAAAATCATTTAAAGATGGAATTATTCCAACAGAAACTAGAGTAAAAATTAGTGTTACAAGACCTTATGCTGCTTACAAACCTGATCCTAACAAAGCATTAGAAAATGACGGATGGCCTTTATATACATTCACAACAGATGGTATTGTACCTGTAAAATTAGGAGATGCTGGTAACAGCTATACCTCTAAAAAAGATGAGTTGTTAAAAAGAATTCATGCAGTTCCAAATCCATATTATGCGGTTAGTGAATATGAAGCAAATCGCTTAGAAACTAAAATTAAAATTATTAATTTGCCAGAAAAAGCGACTATAAAAATATATACTTTAGACGGTGCTTTGGTTAAAACAATTAATAAAAACGATGGAAGAACAAACTATGTTGATTGGGATTTGAAAAATAATAAAAGTATCCCTATTGTTAGTGGTATGTATTTAATTCATGTTGATTTACCAGGTATAGGTGAAACTGTTGTAAAATGGTTTGGAGCAATGAGACCAGTTGACATTACCAATTTCTAATTTATATTAAATAACTAATTATCATATTATTATTATGAATAAAATTAAATTAACGGCATTTTCAGTACTGATTAGTTTGAGTGCCTTAGCAGGAAACAGAGATAGAACCGGACAATCTGGCGCAGGTGAATTGTTATTTAATCCATGGGGAGGATCTAGTGGAGTATTTGGGTTAAATGCTGCACAAGTTACTGGTATAGAAGCCATGAAATGTAATATTGCCGGTTTAGCCAAAACGACAAATACTGAAATAGGATTCGCTCACACACGATTTTTAGGTGGAACAGGAATGAGCCTAAGCAATGTTGGTTTAGCTTATGGATTAGGTGAAGTAGGCGTTTTAGGGGTAAACATCATGTCATTTGGTTTCGGTGATATTACTAGAACTGAGGTAAATGCTCCAGAAGGTGGACTAGGAACGTATAAGCCATCTTTCATAAACATGTCAGTAGGTTTAGGGCATACTTTTTCAAAAAATATGTCTGCTGGTTTAAATTTAACTTACGTAAATGAAACCATCGAAAACATTAAAGGTAGTGCTGTTGGTTTTGACGCAGGTATTCAATATACTAATGGTAAGAACGACAATTTACACATAGGAATTACATTAAAAAATGTAGGTACCAATATGCGTTTTTCTGGTGATGGTTTTAGTTTTCAAGGAGTTAGTCCTGATTATGCAAAGGATTATACCGTACAATCTCGTTCTGATAAATTTGGCTTGCCTACTCAATTAAATATTGCTGTAGCAAACGATTTTTATTTCGATGAAAATGGGAAAACAGAAACTGAGGGAACAAAATCTGCAGTAACTAAAAAAGGTTTACACAGATTAACTCCAATGTTTAGTTTTATTTCGAATGCTTATTTTAATGATTGGATTGGCATAGGTGCAGAGTATGCTTATAAAGAAAAATTTATGGCAAGAGCAGCCTACAGATATGAAACAGATATTTTTAGCCAAACTGAAAATACAACTATCTATTCTGGTTTAAGTTTGGGGGCTTCATTTAAGTCAAAATTTTCGGACAATGAAAAATCTCCAGAAGTTGCAATTGATTATGCATTTAAACCTACACGTTTTTCAGGTGGTGCACATACCGTTGGATTAAGACTATTTTTAGGTAAAAAATAAAACTAAGAATTATTATTTTAAATTAATAAATTAAATCAACGCTTTCTTTGAAAGCGTTGATTCTTTTTTTAACAAAATATAACTATTTAAAAAATGAGTACAATTACATACGTTACCAAAGTAACTTTAGATCAAATGATTCTCGAGCTTAATCAACTAAAAGGTCATGGCAGAAGTGAAATTGCAAAAGCAATTGCAGAAGCTAGAGAAAAAGGAGATTTAAAAGAAAATGCTGAATATGATGCTGCTAAAGAGGCACAAGGACATCATGAAGCAAGAATTTCAATATTAGAAACAGCAGTTGTTAATGCACGTGTACTAGATATTAATGATATTGATTTAAGTAAAGTTTCAATATTAAGTAAAGTGAAAATTACGAATATGGGAACCAAAAAAACAATAGAATATCATCTTGTTTCTGAAAATGAAGCGGATATAAAAATTGGTAAAATTTCAGTTTCGTCT
>JBILBN010000007.1:0-60380 GCA_044353665.1 Chitinophagaceae bacterium
ATGATTACATTGAAAACATCTGTTTTGTTGGGCGCTTCGTTAAAACTTGGTGCTTTGTTGGGTGGCGCAACCGATGGCTGTTCGGGTTTATTATATGATTTTGGTATTAATTTAGGATTGGCTTTTCAATTGAAAGATGATTATTTAGATACATTTGGAACCACAGCATCCACTGGTAAACAAATAGGTGGTGATATTTTATCGAACAAAAAAACATATTTGCTATCGAAAGCCTATGAAGTAGCCAATGATGCTCAAAAAGAAAAATTAAATGCGTTATTAGGTCGTAATGATGATCAAAAAGTAAGGGATATGATTGCCTTGTATGAAGAATTAAAAGTAAAAGAAACACTTCAACAAGAAATCATAAATTACTCAAACAAAGCACTCGAATTATTAGAAAAAGTGCCCGTTATTAGTAAACGAAAAATTCATTTACAGGAGTTAGCCACTATTTTATTGAATAGAGATAAATAAGCAATGGTATTTTATTGCATTTAAAAATATCCACAATCTAATATCTTTTATCCTTAAATACTCAATTCATCAATTCATCAAATTAAATTTGTGATATGAAGTTTTCTCATTTACATAATCATACACAATATTCACTTTTAGATGGTGCCAGTAGTATCAAAAATATTTACAGCAAAGCAATTAAAGATGGAATGCCTGCTGTGGCTATTACTGATCATGGTAACATGTTTGGTGTATTTGATTTTGTAGCGCAAGCCTATAAAAATAAAAATGAGGATGGCACACTCAAAGTAAAACCTATTGTAGGTTGCGAATTTTATGTGGTAGAAGACAGAAGCATTCATCAATTTACAAAAGAAAAAAAAGACGTACGTTATCATCAATTATTTTTAGCAAAAAATGAGCAAGGCTATAAAAATTTAGTCAAGCTTTGTAGTCTTGGTTTTATAGAGGGTTTGTATGGTAAATATCCTCGAATCGATAAAGAATTAATATTAAAATACCATGAAGGGCTTATTGCCACTACTTGTTGTTTAGGCGCTAGTGTTCCAAAAACTATTTTAAAACATGGCGAAGAAGCTGGTTTAAAAGAGTTTAAATGGTGGCTAGATTTGTTTGGTGAAAATTATTTTGTAGAATTACAGCGTCATGGAATTCCTGAACAAGAAACCGTAAATGTATTTTTAACCAAATGGGCAAAAGAATACAACGTACCGATAATAGCCAGTAACGACAGCCATTATATAGATGTAGAAGATTCTAATACACATGATATTTTATTGTGTGTGAACACAGGCGCAAAACAAAGTGATCCAACTACCAAAGAGTTTAAAGAAGATGAAGAGCAAGTAAATGTGAAATCTCGTTTTGCTTTTTTTAATAATCAATTCTTTTTTAAAACTACTGAGCAAATGATGGAAACATTTCAGGATTTGCCAGAAGCAATTGACAACACCAATATGATTGTGGATATGGTGGAACCGCTCAAAATTGAACGAGATATTTTACTGCCACATTATCAAGTTCCACCTGAGTTTAAATCGATGGATGCGTATTTAGAGTTTTTAACTTGGGAAGGTGCAAAACGAAAGTATAAAATTATTTCTCCTGAGGCGGATAGTAGAATTCAATTTGAGTTGGGCGTTATTAAACAAATGGGATTTGCCGGTTATTTTTTAATTGTGAGTGATTTCATTCGACATGCAAAAGATACAGGTGTTTTTGTTGGACCAGGTCGTGGTAGTGCTGCTGGTAGTGTGGTTGCTTATTTAACAGACATTACGAACATTGATCCCATAAAATATAATTTACTCTTTGAGCGTTTCTTAAATCCAGATCGTGCAAGTATGCCCGATATTGATACGGATTTTGATGACGATGGTCGACAAAAAGTGATTGACTATGTAGCCCAAAAATATGGTAAAAATCAAGTAGCTCAAATTGGAACTTATGGTACCATGGCTGCAAAAAGTAGTATTAAAGATGTTGCTCGTGTGTTGGATTTGCCCTTGCAACAAAGTAATATTTTAGCAAAATTAGTTCCTGATACGCCCGGTACTTCTTTGAGGCATATTATGACTTCAACGATTAGGGGAACTGCGGATAGCTTGGAGAAAAAAGATGGTTTGCAAGAAGAAGATTTAAAGAATATTGAATCTCTTCATGCTATTCTTAAAGAAGGAAAAACATTGGAGGCTCATGTACTTAAAGAAGCACTAAAACTTGAAGGTACCATAAGAAATACAGGAATTCATGCAGCTGGAATTATTATTGCCCCCAGTGATTTAACGGAGTTGATCCCTGTTTTTACCAGTAAAGGCGATACCATGCTGATTACTCAATTTGAGGGAAGTGTGATTGAGAATGCTGGCGTTATTAAAATGGACTTTTTGGGTTTACGTAACCTAACCATTTTGAAACAAGCCCTTGCCATGATTAAAGAAAATCATGGTGTTGAAATTAATTTAGATGAACTTCCATTGGATGATGAGTTGACGTATGAATTATATCAAAAAGGGGAAACCAATGGTACGTTTCAGTTTGAAAGTGGTGGCATGCAAAAGCATTTAAAAGATTTGAAACCCGATAAGTTTGATGATTTAATTGCAATGAATGCCCTGTATCGCCCTGGTCCGATTAAGTATATTCCTAACTTTATTGCTCGTAAACATGGCACTGAAAAAATTGAATACGATGTGCCAGAAATGGAAGAATATTTGTCAGAAACCTATGGCATTACCGTTTATCAGGAGCAAGTAATGTTGCTGAGCCAAAAACTTGCCAATTTTACCAAAGGAGATGCGGATGTTTTGCGTAAGGCAATGGGTAAAAAACAAGTGGCTGTTTTGGAAAAAATGTATCCAAAATTTGTTTCAGGTTGTGAAGAAAATGGACACCCTAAGGATAAAGTGGATAAAATTTGGAAAGACTGGCTTGATTTTGCTCAATATGCATTCAATAAATCACACTCTACGTGTTATGCCTATGTAGCTTATCATACAGCCTATTTAAAAGCACATTATCCAAGTGAATATTTAGCAGCAGTGTTAAACAACTCTGGTGATATTGCTCGTATTACCTTTTTTATGCAAGAGTGTAAACGAATGGGTTTGACTGTTTTAGGTCCTGATGTAAATGAATCTAAAAAAGGCTTTAGTGTAAACATGGGAGGGGTTATTCGGTTTGGTTTAGGGGCTATTAAAGGGGTAGGCGACGCCGCAGTAGAAGAGTTAATAGAAAACAGAACGAAAAACGGAAAATTTGTAGATGTTTTTGATATGGTGAAACGATTAAGTTCGCGAACGGTAAGTAAAAAAACACTGGAAACCTTAATTATGGGTGGGGCTTTAGATTCTTTTACAGCTATTCATCGAGGACAATATTTTTATATTCCACCGGGTGAAATGCAATCTAATTTAGAAAAAGTTATTAAGTTCGGACAACAAGTTTCAAGTAGCAGCAACACAATGCTCAATAGTTTATTTGGTGATGCAGGCATGCCAGAAGCGACTCAACCCAAATTAATTGATTGTGAGGAGTGGACGTTGACGGAGAAATTGGAACGAGAAAAAGAGATGGTCGGTATCTATATTTCTGCACATCCTTTAGATGGGTTTAGTTTTGAAATGAATAATTTTGGATTCATGCCATTGTCTGAGATTGAACATGACAATCTGAAAGGGAAATCGTTTAAAATAGCCGGCTATGTTGCGAATGAATTGCATTTAGTTTCCAAGAAAGGTACAAAATATGGTAAATTTAAAATAGTAGATTATCATGGGGAATTTGAATTTCAATTATTTAGAGATGATTATTTAAAATATGCAGGCATGTTATTGCAAGATAATAAAGTGGTTATTAGTGGAACGTTTGCACCTCGATTTTACGATCCCACCTTATTTGAATTTAAAATATCGCATATTATGTTGCTCGATAATGTGCTAAAAACAATGACAAAACGGATTAATATTGAAATTCCTATGGATAAATTAAATGATGAATTAGTTCAATTAATTGCAAAACATACCGAATCATCAGGAAAATGTGAAGTAGGTATAAAAGTATTAGATCTTGAAAATCAGCAAATAATAAAAATGTTTACGAATTATAAAAAAATTGAAATGAGTGAAGGTTTTTTAGATGATTTAAGTACAGTTGAAGGCATACATTACTCAGTAATTACCATGTAAACTTTTTGTATAGTCTTATAAAGATTATTTATATCAAAAACTCTTTTTAAAATAATATATTTGCACAACAAATTGTAAATAATACAATTACTAAAATTAATCATTAAACAATATTAAAAATGGCATTAACAATCACAGACGCAAACTTTGCAACAGAAATTGAACAATCAAACAAATTATGTGTATTAGACTTTTGGGCTTCATGGTGCGGACCTTGTATAGCACTAGGACCAACTATTGAAGCATTAGCTACAGAATATGAAGGACGTGTAAACATTGGTAAAGTAAATACAGACGAAAACGCAGAATTATCTGTACGATTTGGAATTACAAGCATTCCATGTGTGCTTTTTATTAAAGGTGGTAAAGTAGTGGACAAACAAGTGGGCGTTGTTCCTAAATCTGCTTTAGAAAGCAAAATCGTTTCTCACATGTAATTAATAAAAATAATGAATGATTAAATGTCTCTTTTTTAGAGGCATTTTTTTTTGGGCTTGATTAAATAAAAATGCTCCTATAATTATTAGGAGCATTCTTTTAATATTTAGAATTAATGATTATAAAGTACGTTTAACCTCAATTTCCTCAAATCCTTCAATGATATCACCTTCTTTAAGGTCGCTGTAATTTTTAACAGCCAATCCACATTCCATACCTAAGGTTACTTCTTTTACATCATCTTTATAACGTTTCAAAGAAGACAATTCACCGGTATGAATTACGATGCCATCTCTAACCAAGTTAATTTTTGTATCCCGTTTAATTTTACCTTCGATAACCATACAACCTGCAATTGTACCAACACCTGTAATTTTGAATACTTCACGAATTTGAATATTACAAACTGCTTTTCGTTCAATTTTTGGTTCTAGTAAACCTTCCATCGCACTTCTTATTTCATCAATTGCATCATAAATAATTGAATAATATCGAATTTCTATATTTTCATTTTCGGCAATTTTTGCTGCTTGAGATGAAGGACGTACTTGGAATCCTAATATGATGGCATCAGAAGCAGTCGCTAATAACACATCAGATTCTGTAATTTGACCAACTGCTTTATGCACTACAGAAACTGCAATTTCATCGGTTGATAATTTTTGTAATGAATCACTCAATGCTTCTACAGAACCATCCACATCACCTTTGATAATTACATTTAATTGCTTGAAATTACCTAACGCTAAACGACGGCCAATTTCATCCAATGTAATGTGTTTCTTCGTTCTCATGCCTTGTTCACGTAAGATTTGAGCTCTATGAGTTGCAATTTCTTTCGCTTCAGTTTCATCTGTATACACTTTAAATTTCTCTCCAGATTGAGGAGCTCCATTTAATCCTAATATTTGAACTGGAGTTGACGGACCAGCATTTTTCTTTTTATTACCGCGTTCATCGGTCATTGCTTTTACACGTCCATATATTGAACCTGCTACAATCATATCACCAATTTCTAATGTTCCACTTTGTACTAATATGGTAGATACAAATCCACGACCTTTATCTAATGATGCTTCAACAATTGTTCCATTTGCAAAACGATGTGGATTCGCTTTTAAATCCAACATATCGGCTTCTAATACAATTTTATCTAAAAGAGAATTAATGTTTAAACCTTGTTTAGCAGATATTTCTTGAGTTTGAAATTTTCCTCCCCATTCTTCTACTAAAATATTCATTGCTGATAATTGTTCTCTTATTTTATCTGCATTTGCACCATCTCTATCAATTTTATTGAATGCAAAAATCATTGGCACACCAGCAGCTTGAGAGTGACTGATTGCTTCTTTAGTTTGTGGCATAACCGAATCATCAGCTGCAATTACAATTACTGCGATATCTGTAATTTTAGCTCCACGAGCACGCATCGCTGTAAATGCTTCATGACCTGGAGTATCTAAAAACGTTATTTGTTTTCCATTATCCAAAGTAACTTCATAGGCACCAATATGTTGTGTAATACCACCGGCTTCACCAGCAACTACATTTGCTCTACGAATATAATCCAATAATGAAGTTTTACCATGATCGACATGTCCCATAATAGTAACTATAGGCGCTCTCGATTCTAAATCAGCTGGATCATCTTCAATAATTGTTTCTTGTTCAGCTTCCTGCTCTAAGTTAATAAATTCAACTTCAAACCCAAACTCACTGGCAACTAATTCAATAACTTCGGCATCTAATCGTTGATTAATAGATACCATTATACCTAAGCTCATACATTTTCCAATAACTTCAGAGAAACCAACATCCATTAAGTTTGCTAATTCACTCACTGAAATAAATTCAGTTAATTGTAATTTGTTGTCGTCTTGGTCTGTATCTCTAGCAGCACGTTTTTCAGCCATTTCTTCTCGTTTATTACGACGATATTTAGCTTTCAAACTTTTACCACGAGTTGTATTCCCTAATTTTGCTAGGGTTTGTTTAATTTTATCTTGTATTTCGTTTTGATCAACTGGTTTGTCATCTGGTCGTCTGTAACCTCCACCACTGGTGTTTCCTCTATAATTAGGATTTCCTCCTCCAGCTGGTCTGTTGTTATCTCTGTTAAACGGAGGTCTAGCTCCACCTTGTCCACTACCACCATTAGCGCCTGTATTAGGAGGTCTATTTCCTGTGTGTGGAGGTCGGTTTCCAGTGTTTGGTCCGTTGTTGCCAGTGTTTGTTCCTGGTGTAGATGGGTTTCCTTTACCTTCTATTGGTATTCTTTTTCTTTTGCGTTTTTCAGATGGTTTTTCGCTTTTAGGCAAATCCACAGGTAAAACAATTTTACCAATAACTTTAGGACCTGATAAATTGTCTCTTTTAATAGTATGTAATATTACTTCTTCTTTTACATCAACAGTAGGTAATGAGCTTTCTATTTTAGGATCAACAACAATTTCTACTGTTTTTAGTTCAATTTTAGGCGAAGTAATTTCTATTTTTTCTATATTTTTTTTCTCTGTCTTAGGAGTAACAACTTCAACTATTTTTTCAACAGGTGTTTCTGTAGTAGCCGATTTTTTTATTGGTTTTTTCTTCAAATCAATTTTGCCTAAAATTTTCGGACCTTCTAATTCAGGGGCATCTATTTTTACTTTTTCAGTTGGTTTAGGTCCCTCAGTTTTTCTTGGTTTTTCTACAGGAATTTCAACTACTATTGGGGCTACTAAATCCTCAATAATTTTTTCTTCTTTTTTTACTGTTTTTTTAGGCTTAGGACCTAAATCTATTTTACCTAAAATTTTCGGACCTTCTAATTCTGGAGGAGCAATTTGTTTAATTTTTTCTAACTCTTCTTGTGCTTTTTTTGCGGATTTTTCTTTTTCTTCTTGTACTTTCTTCTCCTCCTCTTTTGCTTTATTTAAAACAACGTTTTCACTTTTCTTTTTTGCAGCACGATCTGCATCAAATTCTTTGATAAGCGCATCATACATGTCTCCTGACAATACAGGGTCTGGTTTATTGTCAACAGAAAAACCTGTTTTGTTTAAAAAATCAACAATAGTAGACTTACCAACATTGAATTCTTTTGCTGCCTTCATTAGGCGTATTGTGTTTGCAGTATCTGACATTTTTAAGTTTAGTCTAGCACATGGTTGGTAGCAACAAGTATTCAATATGGAATATGAAGACGTTACATGTACTTATTTTATTTTTTAATTTGTTAAATTTTATTTTGTAAAGGTAAATTATTTACTCGATTATTTTCCGTTTTGTTCTTCATCAAATTCTTGTTGTAAAACGGCTTTCACATCTTGAATTGTCTCTGCTTCTAAATCGGTTCTTCTAATCAACTCTTCGTTAGTTAAATTTAAGATTGAACGAGCTGTGTCACAACCAATTTTCTTAAACTCTTCAATTACCCAAGCATCAATTTCATCTGTAAATTCGGCTAAATCAATATCAAATTCGCCTTCTTCTAAATCATCACGGAATACATCAATATTGTATCCTGTTAATTCTTGTGCTAACTTAATATTTACCCCACGCTTTCCAATCGCTAATGAAACCTGATCTGCCTTCATGAAAATTTCAGCATATTTTGTTTCTTCATTAATATTCATGCTCGTAATTTTTGCAGGCGTTAATGAACGTTGTAATAAAAGTTGAATGTTATTGGTGAAGTTGATGATATCTATATTTTCATTTTTCAATTCACGTACAATGCCATGAACACGGCTTCCTTTCATCCCTACACAAGCTCCAACTGGATCTATTCTGTCATCATAACTTTCTACAGCTACTTTGGCTCTTTCTCCTGGTTCGCGAACTATTTTTTTAATACTAATTAAACCATCCATGATTTCAGGAACCTCTTGTTCTAATAGTTTAGCTAAAAATAATGGAGACGTTCTTGATAACATAATAACTGCTGAGTTTCCTCTCAATTCTACTTTTTTAACTACAGCTCTAACAGCTTCTCCTTTTTTAAAGTAATCTGTTGGTATTTGCTCTGATTTTGGTAAAATTAATTCGTTTCCATCATCATCTAAAAGCATGATTTCTTTTTTCCATACTTGGTAAACTTCTCCATTTACAACTTCCCCTTCACGTTCTTTGTATTTTTCTAAAAGAATATTTTTCTTTAAATCACTGATACGAGAAGCTAAAGTTTGTTTTGCCGCTAAAATGGCACGACGACCAAATGATTCCATGGTTACTTCTTGATATACTTCATCACCAGCATCGTATGAATCATCTAATTTTTTGGCTTCCGATAATTCTATTTGAGTGTCATCATTCATGATGTCGGCATCTAAAACGACTTCTCTACGTTGAAAAATCTCTAAATCTCCTGTTTGATCATTTACGATTACATCAAAATTTTCATCCGTATAATATTTTTTTCTGATCAACGTTTTAAAAACGTCTTCAATTACTTTGATAAGGGTGGGACGGTCAATATTTTCGGCGTCTTTAAACTCTGCAAACGAGTCGATTAAATTGATACTTGCCATTTTTTTTATGTTTAATTATTAATTGGTGTTGTGTTTATACTTAATTACTAAAAACCTGCTACTTTAATTAAATTTCAAAGCAAACCGTTGTTAGTTTGATATCTTCTAATTTTATTTCAAATGTTTCAACTTCCTTTTCGACTACTTTTCGACCTTTTTGAGTGAAAGGAATTTTTTCCATCACAATTGAATCTTCTTTTACCTCGATTAATTTAGCGATAATTCCTTTTGCTGCTTCGTCTTTTAATTCAATTTCTAATTTTCTGCCAATATTTTTAATGTATTGACGAGTTAATGTCAATGGAATATCAATACCAGGGCTCGAAATTTCTAAAGAAACATCTCCATCAGGATAGAGTTCGGCTTCCTCAATCATTTTTCTCATTTTACGATTGATGCGCACACATTTCTCTAAGGTAAATCCTGAATCGCTGTCTATAAAAAATTTGTAGTTATTGGTTGGCTTTACTTTAAAACTCACCAAAAAACAATCAGTTCCTTCAAGGCATTCGTCAATAAATAGTAATACTTGTTCCTGTGCTGTCATGTTATTTTATAAAAGAAGAAGGGAACTATATAGTTCCCTTCCACTCAAATTCATTGCAAATATATATTGTAATAAGTTATATAACAAAATATATTTAATTTACTTTTAAATTAATTACTTTTTATTCTGATTGAGTATTGCTTCGAAAATATAAATACCTTTTTATTCTTCAATTTTTTGTTTGATATAATCTACAAAGGATGAATGTTCGATATTTTCCATATCGCTCAATTCTATTTCCAATGCTTTAGTACTTTGTGTAATTTCGATGAGGGAATAAATTAAGCTTATAGAAAAACAAACTAGCGATGTTCCAAAAATGATATTGGCTGTATTTATTTGATTAACATAAATAAAAAACATAGCCACTATGCACAATAAAAAACTAATAACACCCATAAATTGCATACGACGAACGAGTACAATTCTGTAACGAAGGCTTTTAATTTGGGTATGCAGTTTTTTATTTTCTTTATTTTGAAGATATTCTTCATGCAATTTTCGGGCAACGCTGGTTAAACCTAAAAAGCGATTGGTATAGGCCAATAATACCAAACTTATAGCTGGAAATAAAATGGCTGGTGTGTTGATGGTGATATCCATGAGAGAGAGATTTTTAGTTTAACATTGGTTTGAATGATTCGACTTTTTGAACTTCAAATGCTGAGAAGGCTTCTAAAGGATAGAAACATATTTTTCCATCAATCATTTTTATTTCAATTTCCTATAAAATTTTAAGTTCGAAATTAAACAAATATTTTTGTTTTTAAAAACTACAATCTTTGGCTCACTTGTTTCACCATTTTATTTTTCCATTCGGTGAAATCGCCAGCTATGATGTGTTTACGAGCTTCTTTTACCAACCAAAGATAGAAGGATAGATTTTGAATACTGGCTAATTGCAATCCTAATAATTCGTTGACCGTGAAAAGATGTCTAACATAGGCTTTGGTGTAATTTCTACTGGCAAAGGCTTCTAAACCTTCATCTAATGCTGTAAAATCATCTTCCCATTTTTTATTTTTGATGTTGATGATTCCTTGTGTGGTAAACAACATGCCGTTTCGTCCGTTTCGTGTGGGCATCACACAATCGAGCATATCAATGCCTAAGGCTATATTCTCTAAAATATTGGCAGGTGTTCCTACGCCCATTAAATAACGTGGTTTGTCTTTGGGTAAAATCTCACACACATGTTCGCACATTTCATACATCATTTCGGCTGGTTCGCCCACACTTAATCCTCCAATGGCATTTCCATCGCATTCCATCGAGGCAATAAATTCGGCACTTTGAGTACGTAAATCTTTGTAGGTGCTACCTTGTACTATAGGGAACAAACTTTGATGATAGCCATACTTAGGTTCGGTTTCATTCATGTATTTTACACATCGTGCTAACCATCTATTGGTCATGTGCATCGACTTTTGTGCATAATCATATTCGCAAGGATAGGGCGTACATTCATCAAAAGCCATTACAATATCGGCTCCAATGCTCCGTTGAATTTCCATTACGCTTTCGGGTGAAAATAAATGTTTGGTACCGTCTATGTGTGAACGAAACTCTACGCCTTCTTCTTTTATTTTGCGAATGCCACTTAAACTAAATACTTGAAAACCACCACTATCTGTCAATATGGGTTTGTCCCAACCATTAAATTTATGCAATCCTCCTGCTTTTTCTAAAATTTTAGTTCCCGGTCGAAGGTATAAATGATAGGTATTTCCTAAAATAATTTGTGCTTGAATATCGAGTTTGAGTTGTTCTTGTGTAACCCCTTTCACACTTCCAATGGTGCCAACAGGCATAAAAATCGGTGTTTCTATATCTCCATGATCAGTTGTAAGTAGTCCTGCTCTTGCTTTTGAATTTTTATCTGTTGCTAATAATTGAAATTCCATCTTTTAACTTTATTTTTGAACGCTATGGTTTATTCTACCCATTTTTTTGTGGCTTGTATTACTGGGGTTTTGGTACTAATACAGTTGTTTTATTATTTATTCTTTTTTGCTCGATTGGCATTTTATAAAAAGAAGCAATCTTCTGTTTTAAAAACTCAATATCCTGTCAGTATTATCGTGTGTGCTTTTAACGAGGAGGCGAATTTACGTAAAAATCTTCCTTTGTTGCTCAATCAAAATTATTTAAAAAATGGACAACCTTTTTTTGAAGTAGTTGTAGTAAACGATAATTCACAAGATGAAACATTTTATTTGTTGAACCAACTTAGTGAAAAATATGCTCATTTGCATGTGGTTAATTTAACACAAGAAGCAAAATTGATTCCTGGTAAGAAATTTCCATTATCAATGGGTATTAAGTCTGCCAAGTGCGAACATTTATTATTGACCGATGCTGATTGTATACCTGCCAGTAATGAGTGGTTGAGCACAATGGCACAAAATTTTTCGGATGAGAAGAAAATTGTGTTAGGCTATAGTCCGTATTATCGATATGAAGGATTCTTAAACAAAAAAATACGTTTTGAAACTGTCCATTCTGCCATGCAATACTTGTCCTACGCGTTAGCAGGAACGCCTTACATGGGTGTGGGTAGAAACCTAGCCTATGTGCGAGATTTATTTAATAAAAATAAAGGATTCTCATCGCATCATCACATTGTTTCAGGTGATGATGATTTATTTATTAATCAGGTAGCGACAAGAAAAAATACAGTGATTGAAATTGAACCTGAAAGTTTTGTTTATTCTGAACCTAAGAAGATTCATGATGAATGGCATAATCAAAAGAAAAGACATTTGAGCACGGGTAAATATTATCAAGCCAAACATCAAGCGTTATTGGGTATTTATTCAATAACTCATTTTTTATTTTGGTTGAGTTTAATTCCTTGCATTCTATTCCCTAAATTTATCATTTATGTAGCTATTGCATTCGTCATTCGATGGTTGGTTCAATGGTATATTTTTCAAAAGGTATTCATTAAATTAAAAGAAAAAGACTTAATCAATTATATTTGGTTGTTTGATGTTTGGTTGCTCTTTTATAATATTAAAAGTGTTCCAAGTATCTTTTTAAAAAATAAAATTTACTGGAAATAAGAGAAAGTTGTCGGATGTCAGATGTCGGTTGTCAGGAAAAAATTATTATTTATATTTAAAACATCTAAACTACTAAACAAAAAATAACATGGAAATAATAACAAAATACTTTGATGATTTTTCGGAAACACAATTGAAACAATTTGCTGCATTGCAAGATGTTTATACGGAATGGAATGAGAAAATTAATGTCATTTCTCGAAAGGATATCGACAGTTTATACCTACGCCATGTACTGCATTCATTAACAATTGCAACCACATTTGATTTTAAAGCTGGTCAACGAATTGTGGATATAGGCACAGGTGGGGGCTTCCCGGGTATTCCGTTGGCAATCTTTTTTCCTGAAGTTGAATTTGTGTTAGCGGATAGCATCAAAAAGAAATTGACTGTTGTTGAAGAAGTTGTAAAAGCAACTGGTTTAAAAAACGTTAAAACACATTGGGGACGTGCCGAAGAAATTAAGCAAAAACATAGTTTTGATTTTGCTGTGAGCAGAGCTGTGGCTCCTTTGGGTGATTTATGGCGTTGGTCAAAACCATTATTGCATAAAGGTATTCAATCTAATTATGACAATGGTATGATTTGCTTGAAAGGAGGTGATTTAAACCAAGAAATTTCAGACAGTTTATGTATACCTATGGTTTGGAACTTAACAGACTTTTTTGAAGAAGATGTCTTTAAAGAAAAGTATATGTTGTATGTGAAGTTTTGATTTTATCATTATATCATAACAATCTAAACCACTAAACTAACCTATACTTCTAAACTAAAAAAAATGAAAGTACTTTTAAAAAAACAAATATCCGACCGTGTTGCCAAAGGACATCCATGGGTTTATAATAATGAAATTAATTCAGTAGATAAAAATGCGAAAGCAGGCGATATTGTTGATGTTCATAATGCCAATGGAAATTTTATAGGTCGTGGATACAATAATCCTGCTTCACAAATTCAAGTGAGAATTTTAACACGAGATGTAAATGAACAAATCAATGACGCGTTTTTCTATAATAAAATTTTAGCTTGTTGGCACTATCGTCAAAAGTTAGGTTATGTAGAAAATTGTCGGTTAGTTTTTGGCGAAGCCGATGGGTTGCCTTCATTAATCATTGATAAATTTAATGATTATTTTGTCCTGCAAACCATGTCTTTAGGAATGGATTTATGGAAAGATTCCATTGTAAAAGCATTGAATAAAATTTTTACACCTAAAGGAATTTATGAGCGAAATGATGTGCCTGTTCGTGAATTAGAAGGTATGGAGCAAAAGAAAGGATTTTTATCTGAGCCATTTCCAACAGAAATAATTATCAATGAAAATGGGTTGAAATTTTATGTGGATGTAGAAAAAGGTCAAAAAACCGGTTACTTTTTAGACCAGCAAGATAATCGTCGTGAAATAAAAAACATCGTAAAAGGGGCAGATGTGTTGGAAGCTTTTTCTTATACAGGAACGTTTAGTTTACATGCAGCCCATTATGGCGCAAAGAAAGTGTTAGGATTAGATATTTCTGATTTTGCGATTGAAACAGCGAAACGAAATGCTGCATTAAATAGCTTCTCAGACATTTGTGATTTTCAATCTATTAATGCGTTTGATGCGCTTAAACAATGGAGTAAAGAAGAAAAGAAATGGGATGTGGTTATGATTGATCCTCCAGCATTCACCAAATCGAGAGCGAGCATTGATAAAGCGATTACAGGTTATAAGGAAATTAATCTTCGAGCGATGAAATTAGTGAAAAAGGGTGGCTTTTTAGTAACTGCTTCTTGCACCAATTTAGTTGGTCCTGATTTATTTTTAGACATTGTAAAAATGGCTGCAAAAGATGCGAAAAAACAAATTCGTCAAGTATGCTTTAGAACACAAGCAGCAGACCATCCTATTGTTTGGAATATGGAAAATACAAATTATTTAAAGTTTTTGATTGTAGAAGTAAGCTAAGTAAAGAGTTATTAATACGATTTTTTATAAAATTTTAAGTATCCTAATAGATCTCTTGTTTTAAGTAGTTCTAAATAATTTTGTTGTGAAATAACTGCTGTAGTATACTCGTTTGCTTTATATTGGCTAAACAATAGTTTTTCTTGAAGCATATTATTTAAATATTGCTTAGCAAATACTGCATTCGAAAACTTTTGAATTGTAATAAATGCTTGTTGTGCCGTTAGCATGTTTAGTGTTGTATTAAAATCTTGAGCATCATGTTTCAATAAATTATAATCACTGATGCCTGATTTTAAACTCATTGTTTTGCCATCTACATTTTTAATAAAAATCATTACATGATGCTCTGAGTTTGGGTTGTAAATAAAGTTGGCTTTACCTTCACTAAAACGAAGTTCTTTAAACGCATCACTAGCCTCTAAGCTATCTGCAGCATTGCTTGTATATTGGTTGTCAATAACCTTTTTGGATGTTGCATCCTGGTTTGCTGTATCTGTTGAGATGATATAGTTTAAAATTTCTTGTGCACGTTTTTGTTCATTACTATTTGGATAAGTGCTAATTACATTTTGTAATACCATTTTACAAGAATCTATCTTCTTTAGACCAGCAAAACTCATGGCCTCAACTAGTTTGTATTTAGCTAATAAGGGATGTTTTATTTGTTTTGCAATATTTACCTCATTAATCGCATCTTGATATTTTGCCTCTTTGTAATGTTGGTATGTGCTGTCATACTCAGTAGCCAATTGTTTATTTTTTAATTCTTTTTCTTCACTGTATTTAGCATTATTGGCTAAGGTATTCAATTCAGAATTAGGAAATTCAGCATTTAATAACTTTTTATATCGGTCAACTTCAAGAATATTATTTAATTTAGAATGATTTAATAGTTGACCATAATACACTTGTTTTTTATATTCTGTTGTAGGATATCTTGATAATAAAGTTTCAAATGTTTTGCTAGAATTTTTATAGTCTTCTAGCTGAGAGAAATAAATTAATCCTAAATTATAATAGGCATCCATAATGAGACTATTAGCCTTGTCTTTTTGAGCAGGAGTGGAAGGAATGCTTTTTAAAAATGCATTTATATCATTGCTATTGTCAACCTCAATTTCATTTTTTGTAGAGTCATTTGAGTTTTGAGCAACATTACTGCCTATTGAAGAAGATGAATTTGATCTTCTCCAATTGTCTTCTAGTTTCCGAGTTCCCCATTTTTCTTTAAATTCAACTGAACCTTTTTGAATGAGTATATTATTGTAAAAATACCAATTCGATTGAGAAATATTGACTGGTTGTAAAGCAATCACTTGACTTTCATTTTTTGCTTCTTCCGCTTTTTTCTTTTTTTCTTTCTCTAATTCTTTTTTTGCAATAGCTCTTTTTTCTTTCTCTGATAATTTTGACAAATTCAGTAAACTATCTTGCAGTTGAATAATATCAATATTATTTACAACATAGGATAGCACATCTTTTCTTGTATTTACTTCATAAATATTTTCTAATGGGGGAGTACTGCCAAAAAAGGAGGCGCTGTCATAAGCTATTTTTGAAAGTTTATAATCACTTGCATTATAGTATAAAGAGCCTAGTTCTGCAAATGCGACTGCTTTTAAAAAATCATCTTTATTGTCTTTGTTTTCGATGCTTTCCTTTAAAATTGAAATTGCTTTTTTAGGATTTTCTTTAGCTTGTATTAATGCCAATGTATTTAATGCTTGACTTTTATATTTTTCATATTTAGAATCCTTGATAATTTTCTCTAATTGATTGATTGCAAAATGCATATCATCACCACTTTTAGCTGAATTTTTAGCAATACTCATTTTAGCAAAAAACGTCATCTCGTCTGTAGTTTTTTTATTGATAGATTTTTTAAAATGTTCATTTGAAGATTTATAGTCTCCCTTTTTGGATAAAAGCTGCGCAAGTAAATATTCAGATCTTGCTTTCTCGGCAATATTAAATTTTAATTTGTTTACTGCAACTAGTGCGTTAATCGACTCATCGGTGTTATCTTGTTTTAGTAAAATAGCAGATTTTGTCAATAATAATTCAGGTTTTGATTTCTTAGGGAAATTTTTATCTTTTTCTAAAGTATTAATTAAGGTGATTGCTTCACTGTATTGCTCAGCCATCATATATGATTTCGCTAGCCATATTAAAGCTCTATTTCTAATCGGTTTATGTTTTAATTTGTTCAATAAACCCTTATTTTTTTCAATAGTAGCAATGCTTACTCCTGCCTCTTTATTGTTTTCTTTTTTTACTTTGCTCGCTTTTTTACTTGGAGTGTTTTTATATTCATTTGCAATAAATTGAAAAGTTGCAATAGCACCATCATAATCATTTTTAACATAATAGGCTTTTCCCATTAAAAAATAAAGGTTGTCAAACCATTTTGATCGAGGATCATGAATTTGAGTACTAAAAGAAGATTTTTTAATGACTGAATCCATATTAGAAGCAACAGAATTTCCGTCTTTTTCAAAATCATAAGGTTCAACGTGAATATTTTTAGAATAATCATCTTTGTTTTTCTTTTTTAAATCGCTTATCGATTCATTGTATTTTATTCGTGCATTATAAAAATAGTTGTAACGAGTTACGGTATTTTGGTAAATTCTTCGTTGTAAACTCCATTTCTTTTTTAGTAATTTTTCATTCGTCCATTCTTTTGTTTTAGCATCGTGTACTTTAATTGATAAGGCTTTATCTTGTTTCTCTTTCGTTTTTTCTTTTGCACTTTCAGTTGCTTTCTTTTCATTTTTGCTTCTAACTAAATCCAAACTGTCCTTTCTTTTTGTTCGAACAGTTGAAATACTATCTGCAATTTTTTCTCGAATAGATTTTAATTTTTCGTTTATATTATTTTGTACCGTTTTTATACTGTCATTAATTGTTTGCTTTACTGTTCGAATACTGTCATTAAAATTTTGTCTAGCAGTTTTAATGCTATCCATCACCCGAATTCTCCCTTCTTTAATAAATTCTTGTTTTTCTATTCTTGCTGTATTGACACTGTCTTTATACGCTTTTGAGTTTCTATATTTTTCTAATTGTTCCCTTGCTATTCGTTGGGTCATCCTAGCTTCATTTAAACTATCAGTATAGTTTTTTCGGGCTAAAAATGTGCTGTCACTGATTCGTTTTTTTTCATAAGCAATGCTGTCATTAATTCGACGTTGCTCCTGAATAATTTTATTCGCTTTCATTCGAGCATTAGCAATACTATCATCTATTCGATTTTTAGTAACAAAAGCCAAACTATCTGCTTTTCTTTTGTCATCAATTAATTTTTGTTTTGCAAAAACACGAGCCATGCTGTCAGCAATACGTTTCGCGTTTCTGGCATTTACAAGGCTATCTCTAAAATTTTGAAGTTGACGCTTTGCTTGCTCTCTAAAAACACTGTCAGCAATTCGTTTTAGTTTCATCGCATTTAAAATGCTATCCCGTTTAATAAATTCTTGTTTAACTCTATTATTTATGGCAGCGCTGTCAATGTTGTTTTGTTTATATATATTATTTTGTGCCATGCTTTCATGAGAAAGTAGGTTCAAAATGCAAAAACAAACAATAATATATATATAAGACGTAAACTTCACTTCGATATAAACTATAAATAAACGAATTTATTTTATTTTTTAGGTAAAAGATTTAAAATTGATTTGTAAAATTACGTATTTTTAACTCAAATGATAAAATTTTCAGTAGGGAGTATCTCAAAATTACTCACAGAATTTTTTAAAAAAATTAATTCTCCATATAAAGTTTCCATTGTAAATGAAGATACAATGCAGGAATCCATTGTTATGCATTTAACTAAAAAAAGTGTTTATTTATTTTTATCTAGCATATTCATAGGACTGTTTCTATTATTTTCTGTAGTCATATTATTTACTCCATTGAGATATTATATCCCTGGCAATTCTTCAACTATTTCAAGAAGTAAGCTTATTCAAATTCAAAAACTTTCAGATTCTTTAGTAAAAATCAATAAAAGTAGAGAACAGTTTATTTATAATCTATTGCTCGTTGCCAATGGCCATATTTCGTTAAAAAATGACACCTCGATACTAACACCTAAACAAATTGAGCAAGCAAATATTAATAATTCTAATCAAATTGATCAGGTTCGAAAATAGGATTATTTAAAAAGTGAGAGAAAAGATATTCAACTTGTTGAGAACGTGGGAAAAAAAGATTCACTTTAAGTGATATATCTTCATAATTTTCTTTTATATTTGTTACTTAATTAATTTTAATATGTCTATTTTTTCAAGTAATAAAGATACTACACCATCACAAACAACTTCTACTGCCACAAAGCCAGTTAATACCACCTTGCCTCCTGCACAGTCACAGCCTGTTCAAAATTCGCCTACTTATGCAAGTTCACCTTTGACAACCATTTCTGAAGGAACTACATTAGAAGGTCAAATTAAAATAGAAGGTGATATTAAAATAGAGGGACTAATAAAAGGATCTGTAACTTCAAAAGGGAAAGTTATAATAACGACTTCAGGAAAAGTAGAAGGTGATATAATTTGCTCAAATGGAGATATTGCTGGTAGAGTTAATGGAAAATTAAGAATTGCAGATGTGCTTTTCTTAAAAGGTTCTGCAGTAATTGATGGAGATATTAACACAGGTAAATTGGTAATCGAAAGTGGTGTTAAATTTAATGGGAATTGTTCAATGGGGAATCCTGTTGTCGCTCCAAAAGTAGAAACTCCTGTTGCAAAATCAACTGTAGAGTTGAATGCGTAATAATGAACTTTTAAAATATGGTGGCTTAGCTACTCAAATAATAGTCACGCTTGGCGTGACTTTTTTTATTGGTATTAAAATAGATAAATTAACTCATTTAAAATTTCCTATTGCAACAATTTCATTACCTTTATTGGCATTAATAAGTATTTTCTGGAAAATATATAAAGACTCTTCAAAAAAATGAAACATAAATTTTACCTTCTTCTAGTGATCATTACATCTGTTCTATTGGGTATTGAGTATTTTTTGTCTTCAAAAGAAGGGCTTTTTACAAGGAGTGTTGTGCAAATAGGTACAATAATATTAGCAATAATTGCTTTTTTGTCATTTTATTTTACCGAAAAATCAATCACACATCAAAATCCTAATAAATTTGTTAGAGGAGTTATGTTAGCTACTATCATTAAACTATTTTTATGTATTATTGGTGTTGGAATTTTATTAGTAACACTCCGAAAAGATTTACATAAGCCCGATTTGTTTTTATTAATGTTTGTTTATATGATTTACTCAACGATTGAAGCGGTAATTATGTCTAGCCTTTCTAGAGTAAAATAAGTAATTGGGTTACTCTAATTTTTTATGTTTCATCGTCTATTTATTAAATAAATTAGAATAAAATAAGCATTTTTTAAATAATTTATTTTGAATACTATCATCTTCAAACACATCGTATACAACTATATTTTCATAGCACTTTGTGCAACTGCAATGGCATTTCAAACTGATTTATGGGTCAATACAAAACATATAGAAATTGAATATTATGGATTCATCTTTTTTGCTACTTTGTTTTCATATCATATTTATTATTTAAAAAGTATTCAAAATAAATGGCATATTACTTATGCTATTATTAGTTCAATTTGCGCTGTTTTTATTTTATTCAAATTAAATATTCAATCACTCACAACGTTGGTGCAAATTGTTTTATTATCATCAAGTTATATTTTTATTTCATTATTTAATTTAAAAAATAAATGGCTTTCAATTTATAAATTATTTGCATTGTCTACAGTTTGGTTTTTAACAACCACCATTCTTCCATTGAAAAATTGGCAATCAATATATGAATATCCTTTGTTTTTTATTCACCAATTTGTTTTTATATTCTTGCTATGTTTCCATTTTTACATAAGAGATGAAGTGAATGAAGAATTAAAAAGCAGGTATACTTTAGGTGTCATAATTGCTAATGTTATTCTTATTATCCTTAGCTTCTTTCTATGTATATTGATGCCAGGATGGTTATTTATAAATATTTTATTTTTAATGCTCAGCATTTACATCTATAAAAAAAAACCTGTCAATTCATTTTATTTAATTTTTGTAGATGGCTTGCTGTTGTTGCAACCTATATTGGTTATAGTATTACAATTATTAATTAATGATAATTTTGTAAATTTTCAAAGATAAAGTATTAAACAATTTTATGATTTTAAAAACAATAAAATTAAAATTTTAGTATTTGATGATACCTATACGAACATTTTTAAAATACAGTAAAACCAAAACATCTTATATTGCATACGATATAGTGATAGTGAACAATTCCTGAATCGAAGGACATAATCGTGGCTTAGAATGATTGGTCAAAGGCGATGATGAACGTAGTTTGTAAACGAATAATCACTATAAAACATTCACTCAAATTAAAAATAAATAATACATTATGTTTCTTCATCATAAAGAGAAATCGTTTTCTCAATATATTCATTCCAACACAGACACCATTACGTTTATCATAAATGGAGATGCTTGTGATGATAAATACTTATTTTATGAAATCATTTCTCAAGCGCTTAACTTGCCCGATTTTTTTGGAAAAAACTTAGATGCATTAGAAGATATTTTGTTTGATTTAGATTTTATTGATCAAACATATTGTCAAATTATCATTTTTAATTACAGTCATTTAATGGCAAATGAACCTGACTATAAACAAGCATTGCAAGAATTGTTGGAAAGTATTGAAAGCGAGTTTTTAGAAATTATTTTAATTCCTTAATTATTCTATCAGCCGTAGAAACAATTAATGATGTTTCTATTTTATTCATACAATTGAAATGTTTTTTAGGACATTGTTTATAACCGATTTTGCTACAAGGTCTGCATGATATTTTTTTATTTTCAATAATATGCGATTGAGGTGCAACATTTGTATTTAAGTTATTGTATCCATAGTAAGGAAACATGCCAAATTCAGGAACTGTATTTCCCCAAATGGAAATAATATGCTTTTTAAAAGCGGCTGCAATGTGCATTAAACCTGTGTCATGAGCAATTACAAATCGAGATTTTTTCACAATATGAGCACTTTCATTTAATGAAAATTTGCCACAAGCATTATAAATTTTAATTGGGTCAATTTTACATAATTCTTCTGCAAAAGCAACATCTTCTTTACCTCCTAAAAGGATGATCGGAAAATTTAAATTTGTACAAATTTCTTGCCATTTTGCTAAAGGCATTTTTTTTGTTTCATGCTGTCCGCCTATGGCACAAGCAACAAAGCCTAAACTGTGGCTCATTGGCAAATCATCTTTTTTTAATTCATCTTCCTCTGGAATAAAATAATCTAATCCTTGTCCATCGTTTTTAACGCCTAAATGTTTTACTGGTTCAAAATAACGTTCTACAATGCTTTTATCTGGCATCGTTTTAATCTTAAAAGAAGTTAATAGCCATTTTCTTATATTCAATTTGTTGAATGAATAGGATACCATTTGACTATTAAACTGTTGACGAAATAATGATTTAATATATTTAGTTCTTAAATTATTATGTAAGTCAATTACGTAATCAAATTTTTCTTTCAACATTTCAATGGCAATAGGTTGAATATCGCTTTCCAAATAATGAATTTTATCGATGTAAGGATTGTTTTTCACAACATCTTTAAAATTCACCTTGGTTAAAAAATGAATTTGAGCATGAGGCAATTGTTGTTTTAAACAACGAACAATTGGTGTTGTTAAAACAATATCACCAATAGATGAAAAACGAATTACTAAAATTTTCATAGTATAAAAATAGTCTTTTTTTTAATAATTCACTTTTACAATGAACACATTATCGGTAACACCCAATGGAAGCCTTGCATTATCACTTAATTTTATTAATAATCCTTTGCTTATATCTGTATTGGGTAATGAACTTATTACTTCAGCCATAATATAATGACCATTAGTTGTATTCGTAACTTTAACTATATCTCCTTTGGGCGCAAGATTAGTTACAATGTAAATTTTCCCACTTTTATTGCCAGCGTAAAACAAGGATGCTTTGCCATTTTTGGAATTTGCTAAGTGCGAAGATTTTATTTCATTTTTTATAGTAAAATTTGAATCTATACTTTCTTTAAATATTTCTTCAACAACTATTTCTTTAACTTTTACAGAATTTATTATTGGTTTTTTAGCTTTTTTTAAATCGACATTGTATGTAAATATCGACTGATATATTTTTTTAATACTTCCCGATAATCGATCATTCAATTTCTTTTTTACTTTTGGATTGAGTGATGAAACTACTTCATGCTCTCTTTTTTGAATGGGCTCATTAAATTTTTTATCTATTATTTTGTTATCACTGTTTACTATTTTGGATGGTGTTTCATAAGTAGGATGCATTTTATGATCTTCAAATTTTACATTATTATTTGTTATCTCTTTTCTGCTAATTTTGTTTGGTAACGATTCCTCTTGAGAGATTGTTCCTATTTTTAACCAACCCACTAAAACTTTTTCTCCTGTAATTAAATGATCAGCATATTCTGTTTTATTCCATTTGTCAAAACTTTCTACTAAAATTCTCAATTGAGTGCAAAGTATATTTTTTTCAATATTTGACTCAAGTATATAATAGATTGGTAAAAAACTATCCGAAGTGGTTATTCCATTTAATCTAAAATAATTAGTTTCTGTTAAAGGTATTAATATTAGTTGATTAGGTTTTAAACTCGAGTTCAACAGCATATTATTAAACTTCAATAGAGTTGCAGTTTTAATAGAAAATTTTTTTGCGATATCTCCTAAACTTTCTCCTTTTGCTACACTATAGGTTATAAAATTGCCATCATTGTTTAACGTTAAAGTAGATATTTCTGGAGCATTTGAAAAACTAAAAAAAGGAATTAGTAGCAGTAAGAATAAAATTTGTTTCATTATTTTTAATTTGTAGGTATGCAAATCTCTCTATTTTTATTAAGAGGGCAAAATGTTTTTACTCATTATTCGATAGTTTGAAGGGTAATAATTATTTACTCTGTTGCCCAAATTTTTAACCCAACCTAAATTTAGCTGCTGATAATGAACCAATAACCAACCTTTGGGAGAATCACTAAGTGTAATATTTTCTTTTTTTAAATATAAAATAGCATCATTAATAGTCAATTCTGCTGATTTTATTTCTTTTTTGATTCTTGAACACATCGCCAATTCATGATCTGGAATTAATTCATTTCTAATGAGTTGTCCGGCTAAAATCCCCTTTTTTATTAATTTTATTTGAGTTGTTAATGCACTATAATAGGGCAAATGTGCCTCCTGCATCAATAAAATATTGCTGTTTTGATTAATAGCAACGAGTCCATTCATGTCCACGTAATTAGTTAAAACCGGACTTTCAATAACTAATTTATTTTTGTTTTTTTCGAAGGGAATATCTTTCAATGAGCCATCGTTCTTTTTGAAACAAGCCAAAAAGAAACCTTCGCCTTTTACTTTATGAGGGAAAAATCGATAGCCTTTTCCATTGTGTTTTTCACTTTCTGTTTCCACAATATTCCATTTTTTATCAATGGGTAAAGCGCAACTTGCCACATCAAAATTTTCTAACACATAATCGACCATTTCTTCATTTTCTTCTTGACTGAATGAACAAGTCATGTAAATTAAAATGCCATCTTGTGCTAAACAATTATAGCTGTCATGTAAAATTCGTTTTTGTCGTTGCACACATAAATTCACATTGTCTTGTGTCCATTCATCCAAATAACCTGGAATTCGTCTGAATAAACCAGAGCCAGAACAAGGCGCATCCACTATCATTAAATCAAAATGATTGAGTAACTTACCAAAATGAAGCGCATCCGAATTAGAAATCCATGTATTCATGTTTCCCCATTTTGTTACGTTCTCATTCAAAATATTTACACGAGTAGCAATCACTTCATTCGCTATCAACAACGATTCTTCATTTAACAACGAAGAAAGCAAGGTTGTTTTACCTCCTGGTGCTGCGCATAAATCTAAAGCCGTTAATTGTTTAGTAAAATCAACTAACTGTTTCAATGCAAATGCTAAAAACATAGATGAAGCTTCTTGTACATAATAAGCACCAGCATGCAACAATGGGTCAGCTGTAAAATTGGGCCTATTTTTCAAATAAAAGCCATGGTCACACCAAGGCACTTTTTCTTCATGATTAAATTGTGCTGTAGGTTTTAATGGATTAATTCTTACCGATGTAATTGGTTCAGTATGTTGCACATCATGAAAATCTTCCCAAGAAATAGCTAAATTTTTTGGGATACTTTGCTCGTAAATATAGTTTAATGTATTCGACAATTAGGCAGTTTTAAATGTTCAACGTAATTTTAATTTCTAGTTTACAAAGATGCGTTTTTTCTTTACAGGATTCATGGGAAGTGGAAAAAGTTTTTGGGCAAAAAAATTGTCCAAACGCTTATCAATTCCCTTTATTGATTTAGATGAATACATAGAAGCGAAAGAACAAATAACTGTTGCTGAAATTTTTACTACCAAAGGTGAAGACTATTTTCGACAATATGAAAACCTTTGCCTCAAAGAAATTGTTTCCTTGCATGACCATTTCATACTTTCATGTGGGGGAGGAACGCCTTGTTTTTATAACAATAAAAAAATTATGAAAGCATTGGGAAAAATCATCTTTTTTGATGTGGCAATTGAAACCCTTACGGTAAGACTCATTCGGAAAAAAGCACAACGACCCTTGTTGCAACACATTGCCAACGAAGATGTACAAACCTATATTGAAAACCTATTATTACAACGTAAAAATTGCTATGAAGATTATGACATAAAAGTGGATGCCGATTTGATAAATGAAACTACCTTTGCCAACATATTAAAACAATATGTATAAACCATCACTCATTGCAGGCACAATATTGGCCATGACGGCTGTTATTTTAGGCGCATTTGGAGCCCATTATCTCAAAACAATTTTCACTCCAGAAATTCTTACGAGCTTCGAAACTGGCGTAAAATATCAGTTCTATCATGCATTTGCACTCATTGCTTTGGGCGTATATGCAAAATTTTCAATTTATTCAGTAAAATGGATTTATCGATTACTAACTATTGGCACCTTGTTTTTTTCAGGATCAATTTATGCGCTGTGTTATTTTAAAGGAACTATGCAAATAGGGCTAGGAGGTATAGGCATTATTACACCTATTGGAGGTGTAATAATGATTGCTGGTTGGGCGATGTGGTTAATAAATATTATGAAAATTAAAGAATAACGTTTGTAGAAAATAGCTAAAATTATTTTTTATTGACCCGAACTATTTTCATTTAGCTGATTGGCTAAATCGTATGCTTTGTTATTATTTAATTGTGCATTTTGAGTATCACCAATTTGAGCATATAATTTTGATAATATTTGATACCAATCTGGGTTACTTTTAGGGTCAATTTCAATCGCTTTATTCATAGCCAAAATGGCTTCTTGAAATTTACCAATATTTGCTAAAGAGACTGCATAAAAATACCAAATGGTTTCATTTGATTGGTCAAATTTTAAATTATTCGCATATTTTTCAGCAGCAAAAGCAAAGTTGTTTTTTTGTAATGAATCAAATGCAATAATATCGTCTTTATTTTTACGCTCAATAACTACACAAAGTGGAACTCCATCAGCTTCTACTGTATGAACTACATTTCCTGGGGGCCATTTTTTATTCAATAGCATTTCAGAACTAATAAATCGTGAATAAGCGATAAAATAGTCCCAATCAGAATGGTCTCTTTCTCTCCATCTTCCATAATCAACCCCAATCCAATTGGTATCTTTTGCAAAATATTTATCACAACCTCCGGCACCACTCATGTTGGTTAATACTTTTATTTTTTCTTTTTTTGTTCCTTTTAAGTTTTTTAACATCCATTCTCCAGCTTGTTTACCAGAATTTTGATAGTAATCAGTTTCATAATAACCATAAGCACCTTTTATTCCACCTACCAATTGATTAAAGTAAACTACTTGGTTCGGATGATTTTTAATTGAAAAAACAATCTCTGGCAATAACGTAATCAGTGCAATTAAAATGAGTAAATAGGGTTTGCCTTTTATAAAATTGTTGAGTAGTAAATCAAATATTAGGGCTGCTATTACAACAATAAATGGATATACGAATAATACATGTCGCCAAGTATCGTACAACGTTGATTTGTTGTAAATCATAAATAAAAGTGGAAAAAGAAAACAAAATAGTAATGCAATTGAACTGAATTTTCCATATTCTTTAATTGCTTTTTTTATAAAAATAAAAAATAAAATACAACACAATATAACTATTAATGGGCTGGTAATGGCTATCCATTTAAACTCGTAGTACCACTTAGGTGTTTGGCTATACATCATTTCTCCTTCAAATAATGTTTTTAATTGAACCGAAAAATTAGCCATCACTTTTAACGACTCAAATGGTGCAGTAAATGGATTTTCTAATCCATAAGGCCAAAACATTATCCCTATAATATATCCTCCCAAGAAAGCAGAAATAATGCCAATTAAAACTTTTTTTAATAATTTTTTATCTTCGTTAAAATAGGAATGAACTTTTTTGTTATTAATAAAATAGAAATAAGTGGTAAACAATCCAATAAATACTAATAATAAAAAACCTCCAGCTGGTCTTACGGCTAATGTTAACCCAAAACCCAATCCTAAACCAATTAAATTGGTTTTGTATTTATGAGGAAAGTCAATTAAAAAACAAATAATATAATAGATTCCTATCACAAAACCGGCAGCAAATGGAATGTCTTTCGGGTTATTCATGCATTCGCCAAATATTTTTGGAGAGAATACGACAAATAACAAGGCAATAATTCCTACATACCATTTTTGGCTAACTTTAGTAGCTAATAACCCTGTGAATACCATCAACAAAGCACCAAATGAGGCATTGAAAAAATGCCGTAAATTTAAAATTGGAATTGATGGAAATAAACTATGAAACCCTTCTGTGATAAATTCAAAAAAGCCACCATATAATTCAACATGAGAATATTGAAGTCCTTTTGCTGAGTAATCTAATGCTTGTTTAGCATCTTTTGTAAAATAGTCCCAAATATCTTGTCCGTAAATTATATGAAGCCATTCATCTCCCGATTGTCCGTATTGCGAACTGACCATGAGCATTACCATGGTGATGATTAAACTCAACGCAATAAAAATATATTTGTATGTTTTTTGTTCCATTTTATTAAAGTTTGTAATTCGATTTTAATTTTATTAATTCAAAAGGCACTTTAAAATAATCTGATAATCTTATTTTTGATCCTTTTACATCATCCCATTTTTGTAAAAAAAATTCTTGTGCTATTTCATTGATTTGTTGAGTTGAAAAATGTTGAATGGATTTGCAAAATAATTCAATATCAAAAAACCATTTAGATTTAAAAGGAGTTGAAAAAATAATAGGAATGATTGACGGTCTGAAAAATTTAAAACCACATTGAGTATCATAAATTGGTGTTTTTAATATCCAAACGCTAACTACCGTTGCAAACATTCGCCCTAAAACAAAACGAATAAATTTTCGATGAATATTTCCACCCATGTGCATGATTCTAGAGCCAAAAACAAATAATTTACGGTTGTCGTTAAAAATAAATGCAATTCGTTCTACTTCTTCTAAAGGAGTGGCTAAATCGGCATCTAAAAAACCAATAATATCAAAATTATTTTTAGCATGCAAAAAGTTTATTCCGTTTCGAACCGTTTCTGCTTTTCCCATGTTATGCGGATTATTTAGCAATTCAATTTGCGAAGGATATTTTTCTGCAAATTCTTGTAATATCCCTAACGTGTTATCGCTGCTACCATCATTTACAAAACAATAGAAATGGTTTTTATATTTAATTATATCTTGTTCAAACGTAGGAATAGAAATCCTATTTGCTTCATTGTAGCAGGGTACAACTATCCCTATGTTGAAATTTGTTGAATCAGACATTATTTGATAATTTTTCCATGAGATACACAAGTAACTCCCATTAATTTATTATTTTTTAAATGATTTGCATCAAATTTCGAAATTGTGTATAATATTTTATTCACAATGGGTGATGCAGGTTGCATTTCAGATGTGTAATTTTTCTTTGGTGGTAATAAATTGGCAATTTTTCTCATTGTCCAAACCAAAGGAAAAAGGGTGCCATACAGATAATAAATATTATCGTAGGTATATCTACAATCATCAAGTAATTTTTTTAAATTAGATACTGTATATCGTCTAAAATGTTCCAAATAAACATCATGCTGCGACCATAATGATTGAAATGCAGGTACGGTAATAAAAAAATAATTATGGTTTCCAACACAATTTTTCTTAATAGAATTCAACATTAAATCATCATGTTCTAAATGTTCTAAAACATCCATCATAATAACTAATGTATTTGAAATTGTATCCGGAATTTTATGTTGTTTGATTAATCTTGTATTTTGTGAAGCAAGCATTTCTTCCTCAGTATATTCAATGTCAATTAAGTAACATTTGTTTATTTTCGTTGGAAATTCTTCTAAAATTATTCGAGCGAAAAAACCTGTTCCTGAACCCACATCTATAATATCATACGTAATGTCTGTTGGTAGATTTCTAAAAAAATCAAATAAAGGTAATTTCTTACTTTGATAATACCAATGCGTATCTTGATTAATACCTGAATTAATTTCCTTTATATCCATATAAATCGTTAAGTGTAAATTATTTAATTTGTAAATATAATCGTCTTTTTATTTTATACCAACAGAAAAATGTTCAAATCTATTTAAAGACTTGAAATAAATTTATTGGTAACTAAATAGAATTATTGATTATTTAACTTTAGTTATTTTAATCACATTTGTAGGTAAATGTTCTTTTACCGGAGTGCTGCCTGTACTAATTACTACTTGATCTGACTGCAATAATCCCTTTTCTTTTAAAAAATCTATTTGATCAGCAATAATTTCATCTAAGCTATTTTCCTTATCGTAATAAAAAGCTTGCACACCCCAGCTCAAACTTAATTGATTGATAAGTGATTGTGTTTGCGTAAATATATACAAAGGGGCATGGGGCCTAAAGCTTGACAACATAAAACCAGTATAACCACTTTGCGTCATTCCAATTATGGCATTTGCTGTTACATCTTCGGCAATTTTGCAGGCATTATAACATAATGCATCGGATAAAAATGAGGGAGAGTGTGCTTGAGGAATTAAATTTTGATGATAAACGGTTTCTTCTTTTTCAACTTCGGCAATAATTTTGCTCATTGTTTCTACCACCAACGATGGGTGATTGCCCATAGCGGTTTCACCACTTAGCATAACTGCATCTGCACCTTCTAATACTGCATTTGCCACATCAGAAATTTCACTTCTATTGGGTTTTACTCGATCAATCATGCTTTCCATCATTTGTGTTGCAATAATGACGGGTTTTGCACGATGAATACATTTTCGTACAATCGTTTTTTGAATCATCGGAATTTGCTCAACGGGCAATTCTATTCCTAAATCGCCACGAGCCACCATAATTGCATCGCTGGCTAAAATAATTTCACGAATGTTTTCTACAGCTTCAGGTTTTTCAATTTTTGCAATAATTTTTGCATTACTCCCTTTTTCTTTCAAAATTTTGCGTAAATGGGTAATGTCATTTGGTTCACGAACAAATGAAAGTGCCACCCAATCAATGTTTTGTCCGATAATAAAATCAATATCTTCTAAATCTTTTTCGGTAATGGCTGGTAAGGAAACTTTTGTTTCAGGTAAATTTATTCCTTTTTTAGAACTTAATAAACCAGGTGTGGTAATTATTGCAGATACATCATTATTAGCATGAATTGCTGAAATTTTCACTTCTATTTTCCCATCATCAATTAATATTTTTTCACCTACTTTTACATCATTGTGAAAATTTTGATAGGATAAATAAACGCGTTCTTTGGTTCCTAAACATTTTTCCGATGTGAAGGTAATTGTTTCACCTTCAACTAATGCTACACCATTGTTTTCAACTTCTCCAATGCGTAATTTTGGTCCTTGTAAATCGGCTAAAATAGCAATATTAAAAGGGTAATTTGTGTTAATTTGATTGATTAAATCAATAACTATTTTATGGTCTTGGTGTTTTCCATGTGAAAAATTTAATCTAAATACATCTACACCTGCATGTACTAATTTTAGCAAACCTTCATAAGTATTACAAGCTGGTCCTACTGTTGCTATTATTTTTGTTTTCTGGTTTTTACGTTGTATCATGCCGTAAAATTAATGATTTATAATTGAGGGAGTAATTATTAATCAATAAATTATCATTAAAGTAATCCAATTCATTTGAAGCATATACATCAATAAGATAATCTTACTGCTATCCAATCACTAAGTAGTTAATTATTTATAGTGAAAATGCTATATAAATAACAGGGTATTTTATTTTAATCGTTTTTTAGCCAAATAAAATGAGAAATGTGTATCATTTAAAATAGTTGATTTGATTTATATTCGTTTTTTCATAGACTTTTTTGCACAGTTTAGGCAGTTAATATCAATTAATTGATATATATAAAATGAGTCGAAAAATTTAATTTATTACATAATTACTGATTTTTTTTCTTACATTTGCGCTCTTTAAAACAAAAAAGACGTTCAAGGTCTATAACATTGAAAAAAATATTATGAAATTAGTTACAATTGAAGGACAACTTAGAAGCGATTTTGGCAAAACGGCATCCCGTCATTATCGTTCTGAGGGCAGAGTGCCTTGTGTAATTTATGGTGGGTCAGAAAACGTTCACTTTACAGCTACACAAAAAGAATTGAAAGGTGTTATTTACACAGCAGAATTTAACAAAGCCGTTATTACTGTTGATGGGAAAACATACACTTGTATTTTGAAAGATTTACAATTTAATAAAACAACTGATGTAGTTTCTCACTTAGATTTTTTAGAATTAGTTGAAGGAAAACGTTTAAATGCAAATGTTCCTTTGAAATTCATAGGTCAATCAATAGGTGTAAAATCTGGAGGTCGTTTTGAAATCAAAATGAGCACGATTAAAGTTCGTACTATTCCACAATATTTAACAACATCAATTGACGTAGATATTACGAACTTAGAAATTGGTAAAAATTTACGTATCGAAGATATTCAAGTTGAAAATATTGAAATCATGCACAACAAACGTATTCCTGTTGCTGCTGTAGTAACAACTCGTGCGTTAAAACAAGCCGAGAACGAAGCTGCAAAAAGTGGTAAAAAATAATTTGATATTTATATCATATCGAAAAGCGAAGATTTATTCTTCGCTTTTTTTATTTTAATAAAATTGCATTTAATCATTTACTTTCGCAAAAAAGATAATAATAAAATGAGTGAATTAAAACTAACACAAGGAAAAATACATACGAATAAAGGCGTAATTACTTTTGAACTATTTGATGATGCAACACCCATAGCAGCCGAAAATTTCAAAAAATTAATAGGCGTTAATTTTTACGATGGGATTAAATTTCATCGTGTAATTCCTAATTTTATGGTTCAAGCAGGTTGTCCAGACGGAACAGGTGCTGGTGGACCAGGTTATAGTATTAAATGTGAAACAAGTAATGAGAAGCAATTTCATGATAGAGGAATTATGTCGATGGCACACAGAGGAAGAGATACTGGTGGTTCTCAATTCTTTATTTGTCATAACAGACAAGGTACTGCACATTTAGACGGTGTACATACTGCATTTGGTAAAGTAATAGATGGTTTAGATGTTTTAGATTCTATAACAGGAGGTGATGTGATGGAAAAAGTTGAATTGATATAAAAACTATTTTTGAAAATTGCAAGTCCTTCTTTTTATATTTTATTGTATTTTCTTTTCGTATTTTTTTTATATTTATAAACTAGATAAAAATACAGGAATTTCAATAAAAGTAATTGTAGGGCTTTTTTTATTTAAAGTTTTTGGTGGATGTATAAACTTATATGTTCATTACAACGATTTTATTACCAATGATATCGGTTTTTATTTTGAGCAATCTGTGCAAGAATTAACTGACATGAAAAATAACCCAACAGCTTTTTTTAAGGAATGGTTATTCAATTGGGGCGATGCATCAGGAAAAATAAATATGTTTGAAAAAGAAAATATGTCTTTTTGGAGTTCTATAGGAATGCAAGTGCATTACAAGTATATGACTTTAGCCAATATTTTCTCCTTCGGAAATATTTATGTGAATGTTATTTTATTTAATGTCATGTATTTTATTGGTCAACTTTTTTTATACAAAACACTCTATTTAAATGCACCGCACAAAAAGAATCTATTTTTAGTTGTTGTTTTTTTAATTCCTTCTGTCGTTTTTTGGTGCAGTGGTATTCATAAAGACGGAATAATTCTCTCCTGTATTGGTTTTATTTCTTATTTTATGTATCAATATTTATCAACTAAAAATAGCTTGTTGCTTCTAGCGAGCACTTTATTTCTAAGTCTGCTTTTTGTAACTCGATACTTTTATTTGTTGTGTATATTTCCACCCTTAATGCTTTGGATATTTTCACATAAATCTAAATTTAAATTAATTATTTTCAGCATATCATACTTCATTTTTTTTGTTGTTTTATTTAATATAAATGAACTATTTCCTGCTATCAAACCGTTAGAATTAATTTCGAATAGACAAAAGGATTTCATTAATTTGATTGGATATTCGGATATGAAGACACCCATTTTGGAGAATAATTTTATGAGTTATGTAAAAAATTTTTCAACAGCACTCAATCATATATTCTTAAAACCATCATTTCATTACAATGATTATTTTAAATATAAAATCTCTGCAATTGATTCTTGGTTTGTGTGTAGTTTAATTATTTTATTCAGTGTTTTTATCAAAAGAAAAAATCTAAATAATGGGTTATTTCTATTTTTATTATTTTTTGGTGCAACGGTTTATTTGTTTATTGGATATACCATTCCAAACGCAGGAGCATTAGTTCGATACAAAAGTGAATTTACAGTGGTGGTGTTGTCCGCATTAGTGGGCTTGAGTGAAGTTCCTTTTTTAAAAAGAGTTTATTCTAAAGAAATTATTTAGCTTTTAAAAGGCCATATTTTAATATGCAATAAATAGCTCTAAAGCCATCTTTCCAACCAATTTTTTTACCTTCTTCATAGGTTCTTCCATAATATGAAATGCCTAATTCATATATTCTAATATTTTTTATTCTAGCCAATTTTGCCGTAATTTCTGGTTCAAAACCAAATCTATTTTCAGTTAAATTTAATGATTGAAATATATCTCTACGAACAATTTTATAACACGTTTCCATATCAGTTAAATTCAAATTGGTAAACATATTAGATAGTTTAGTTAAAAATTTATTTCCAATACTGTGCCAATAAAATAAAATACGATGTGGTTTTCCACCAATAAATCTTGAGCCATAAACTACATCAGCGAAACCATTTACAATTGGTTTCAGTAATAAATTATATTCTTCAGGATCATATTCTAAGTCGGCATCTTGTATGATTATATAATCTCCTGTGGCTTTTTGAATACCTGTTCTAATGGCAGCTCCTTTTCCTTGATTAAACGGATGTTTATAATAAGTAATCAATATATCAGCATTTTCTGCTTGATATTTTAGAATAGATTCTTCTGTATTGTCATTTGAAAAATCATTAACAATAATTAATTCACGTTCAATATTGTGAATTAAATCAACCGATTTTATTTTATTTAAAATAAGATGAATTGTTGAACCTTCATTGTAGGCTGGTATAATAATGCTTAATTTCATATAAAGTGGTGCTAATATACAAATACTATTTTGTTACTTTGTAAAAATATATTAAATGAGTAAATTAGTAAAAGAATTTAATGATTATAGAGAACAAATGAATGAGGTTATTTTAGGCAAACAAAATAAAGTATTAGGCCGTTTGTTTAATTTAGATACCAATACATATATGGAAGGTGCTATTGATGTAAAAACGAAAGAAATGCTAGGACTTGTGGCGTCAATGGTTTTACGTTGTGATGATTGCATAAAATACCATGTGTTGCAATGTCATAAAGAAGGAGTCACTACAGAGCAATTGTACGAAATTTTTGCCGTTGCCAATATTGTGGGAGGTACTATTGTTATACCTCATACTCGAAGAGCAGCAGAGTTTTGGGAAGAGCTGATTGAAATTCCAAGTTAATAACATTCCAAATTCCAAAAAAATGCTACTCTTTGGAATTTGGAATGTTCTATTTTATTAGTTTAAGAAACTATATCAATATCAAAATTCACTAAATCAACAAACTGATTTAATCGGTTCATTACATCTTCGTTAGTGATTTCAGTTAAACGCTCAGTTCCAAATTTTTCAACTACAAAACTTGCCATTGCAGAACCTACAATAATTGCCGTTTTCATATTTTCAAAAGAAATATCTTTTGTTTGTGCTAAGTGCCCAATGAATCCACCAGCAAAGGTATCGCCTGCACCTGTTGGGTCAAATACATCTTCTAAAGGTAATGCAGGGGCAAAGAAAACTTGTTTTTCATGAAATAATAAAGCACCATGTTCCCCTTTTTTAATGATAACATATTTAGGTCCCATTTCCATGATTTTTTGTGCAGCCTTTACTAAAGAATATTCACCACTTAATTGACGAGCCTCTCCATCATTTACCATAATTAAGTCTACCATTTTAATGGTTTTTATTAATTCGTCCATTGCAATATCCATCCAAAAATTCATGGTATCCATGATAATTAATTTTGGACGATTTTTTAATTGCTCAATAATTTGACGTTGTAACGAAGGCATTAAATTGCCTAACATCAAAAATGTACAATCTTGATAACTTTCTGGAACTTTAGGATCAAATTTTTCCAATACATTCAAATCTGTAATTAATGTATCACGAGTATTCATATCCATATGGTATTTTCCACTCCAAAAAAAAGATTTTTCGTCTTTTAAAACCTCAACGCCTTCAAATTGTACACCTCTAGCGCTCAAAGCATCTAATTCTGCTTGAGGGAAATCTCCACCTATAATAGAAATTTGTTTAATTGGTTGAGTAAAATGAGAAGCACTCCAAGCTGCATATGTAGCCGAACCTCCAATAATTTTATCTGTTTTTCCAAATGGTGTTTCAATAGCATCAAAAGCCATTGTACCTGCAATCATTAATGACATAGTAAAATAAATTTTTGCAAAGGTAATCGTTGAGGTTAGCTTATCAAATATTTAGGGCAGGAATTTAACACACGTTATTCAGCCTTTTTATTGAATATTACAATTTTCTCGTTCTTGATATTCGTTGTCACAAACAAATAAAAATCACCGCCATCTTTTATTCCTAATTTCTTTTTTACTTCATTGGTCGAAATTGGGAAGTTTCGAACAGCAATATTTGCTTTCATTTCAGGAATAATTTTGGCAATTTCATTTTTATCAAATTTAGAAACGGCATTAATTTTAAAAACTCGACCAGGGAAATTATCAACCAAATTTTCAGCAGTATATAAATGACTATGTTGATGCAATTTTTTTAAACCTAATTGTTGACCAATTGTTTTAAAAGCACCAGCTTTCATTATCGAAGCATTTGGTTCATATAAATAATTGAGTGGTTCAGAATATTCAGAATTGCTTTCTTTTTCAGCTTTCAAAAAATATTCAAAAACTTGATTTTCTTTTTTGTTAAAATTGATGGTCGAGATTTTTATTTCATTTTCAAAATCTTTTTCTAAATGAAATACCAATTCTTTACATTCGTTTTCAACCGAAATTACATGAACTTGTTTTACAAATTTT
The DNA here is from genome assembly GCA_044353665.1 of Chitinophagaceae bacterium. GTDB lineage: Bacteria > Bacteroidota > Bacteroidia > Chitinophagales > Chitinophagaceae > OLB11. Next base: position 36,544 of record JBILBN010000007.1, read on the forward strand.
AATTCAGCAATAGCTTTTGAAATATCGAGTAGAGGAGATGTTTTAATTAAAATATTGGTTGTAATTGAAAATAATTTATCCAAAATTGATACTACATTCGGCTCATATTCTGTCAATGAAACTACTTTATTTCCTTGCTCATTTCGTCGTGCAGGGTCAATATAAATTAAATCAAATTGTTCATTAAATTGATTGATAAAATCAATGCTGTCAATGCCTACAGCAATTTTTACGTTGGTTTGATTAAGTACAAAATAATTATGTAAATTGATTTCAGCAAGCTCTTTATTTCGTTCTATTAAAATACCTTTTTCAAATTTTTTGGCAAAAAATAAACTGTCAATGCCCATACCAGCTGTTAAATCAATAAATGTTTTTCCTTTAACTAATTTGGCTTTATAATTTGCCGTAATTTCAGAAGAACTCTGTTCTAAACTCAACGAACTAGGATAAATAATTTCGTTGCAATTAAACAGCGTTGGCAATTTATTTTTAATCTTTTTTCTACTTAAAACTTGATGCCTTATTTTTTTATCTAATGATAAATTAGAAGAAATGTCTTGATTAGTAGATTCTATGTTTTCAATTTGTACTTGTTCTAAACGAGTTAAAGCAATTTGTGAATTAAAAAAAGGTATCTGAAAATCTTGCATTTCTTTTTTGTTATTACTTAGTGCTCTAGCGATTTTTTGGCAAAATAATTAAAGGTTTCTTGCAACTATTTCAGCAATATCCAACACTTGAATTGTATCTTCTTTTTCGTTATTTTTAATGCCATCGCTTAGCATGGTTAAACAAAACGGACAATTTGAAGCAACTACTGTTGCACCTGTTTCTAAAACATCTTTTGCACGTTCCATATTAATTCGAATGCTGCCTGGTTCATCTTCTTTAAACATTTGAGCACCACCAGCACCACAACATAAACCGTTGGTTTTACAACGTTTCATTTCCACTAATTCAGCATCTAACGTTTGTAAAACTTCTCTTGGAGCTTCATAAATATTATTGGCCCGACCTAAATAACAACTGTCATGATAAGTAATTTTTTTTCCTTTAAATTCACCACCATCTTTTGTTTTTAATTTGCCTTCATTTATTAATTGTTGCAAATAAACAGCATGTGAAATAACTTCATAGTTTCCTCCTAATTCAGGGTATTCATTTTTCAATGTATTAAAGCAATGAGGACAAGTTGTAACAATTTTTTGAACGCCATACATATTCATCAACTGAATATTATTGTATGCCATCATTTGAAATAAAAACTCATTTCCTGCACGACGAGCAGGATCGCCAGTGCAACCTTCTTCTTTACCTAATATGGCAAACTTTGTTCCTACATGGTTTAATATTTCCACAAAGGCTTTCGTTACTTTTTGTGCCCTAGCATCAAAACTACCTGCACATCCTACCCAAAAAAGGATTTCGGGTGTTTCGTTATTTGCTTGAAATTCGGCGTATGTTCTAACTGTCATTGATTAATATTTATTATCGTTAATAATAGTTGAAATTGTTATTTGTAATTCTGGAATTTTATTTTCAATAATATCCCAAACTAATGAATAATCGACTCCAAAATATTCGTGTGCTAAAAAGTTTCTAAATTGTTTTATTTTATTCCATTCGGTTTCAGCGTATTTGTTTTTCAAATCTTCTGATAAAAAACTCACTGCTTCTCCTATAATTTCTAGTTGTCTTTCAATTGCATATCGGAGAACTAAATCATCAAGTAGTGTACTTTCATAACTGTCTTTTTTATGATTTAATATAAAAAAGATAGCTTCATTAATATGTAGAATTCGAGCTTTATCCTTTTCGTTCATACACCAATTCTTTATTTAAATCAATACTTTCTTTAATGAATTTTGAGACGCCATTTGAGCTAACTAAATCTATTTTTCTTTTTGTAATGCTCATTAAATCTTCTTGCATTTGTATGTACATAAAAAAATCGCCACCTCCATTTTGATAATCTAAATCGACTAAAATGTCTATATCGCTTTTTTCTGAAAATTGATTAGATAATATTGAACCAAAAAAGTATGCTTTCAAAACAGGTTTTGTTTTGAAATACTCTTGTATCGGTAACATATATTTTTCAGTATTCATTTTATTTTAATTTATCTTATTTAAAAATTAATTTTTTGTCCAAGCATCTCTGTCATCCGGACTAAATTTCCATGGAGCCATGTTGTTTTCAATATTGCTAAACATTCCATTCCACTCTTGAGGTGCGTTGCTTTCTTCCATTACCAAGTTTCTGCGCAATTGCACAATAATGTCTAAAGGTGAAATTGAAACAGGGCATTCTTGCACACATGCATTACAAGTTGTACAAGCACGTAACTCTTCTACCGTAATATAATCATGCAATAATGTTTTGCTATCCTCTTTAAACTCTTTGTTTGTGTTGATGTTTTTACCAACTTCTTCTAATCTATCACGAGTCGCCATCATTATTTTTCGAGGAGATAATTTTTTATCGGTAATGTTGGCAGGGCAAGCAGCTGAACAACGTCCACATTCTGTACAACTGTAAGCATCCATTAAGTTTTTCCAACTTAAATCAAACACATCTTTCGCACCAAATTTCATGACAGCATTTGCATCAGCAGTTGTAGGTGCCAATTCCGGTTGCATCATGTATAATACTTCATTTTGAATTTCGGTCATATTTGCTATTTTACCTTTTGAATCTAAACGAGCATAAAATGCATTTGGAAATGCAAGTATTACATGCAAATGTTTTGAATAAGGTAAATAATTCATGAACAAGAAAATGCCTATTATGTGCATCCACCAAGAAGCTCGTTCAATGCCTATTAATGTGCCTTCGCCTAAACCACTAAATATAGGTGCAATAAATTGTGAAATCCAAAATGGTGAGGTTTGGGTGTAATGAGCTGCACCTAAATTTTGTAAATTTAAATCTACAGCATTCATAATTAAAAACAAACTCATCAATACAATTTCAAATATCAAAATTAAATTGGCATCGTTTCTTGGCTGAGTTTCCAATAATTCACCTCTATTTAAACGATTAACTTTCGTTACATTTCTTCGGAAAGCGAAAATGACACAAGCTACTAAAACCAAAAATGCCAATATTTCAAAACAACCAATTAAGAAATCATAAAAACTACCCAAAAACGGCGCAAATAATCTGTGATGACCTGTAATTCCATCTAAAATAATTTCTACAATTTCAATGTTAATGATGATAAAACCTACATAAACAAACAAATGAAGCACCGCTACCAAAGGGTTAGAAAACATCTTTTTTTGACCTAATGCATTCATAATTACATTTTGCCAACGCTTTTTAGGTTGGTCGGTTAAGTCTTCGTCTTTCCCTATTAAAATATTTCGACGAATTTCCATTACTTTTTTATAAAATAAAAAAATGGCAATTGCTGAAATAATAATAAATGCTATTTGTTGAATAATAATCATATAAATAAATTAGTATAGCTGTTAGCTGACTACAAAAATAAACGGAATGTTTACAAATACAACCATTTTTATTCGATATTAAATGTAAAATTATAAATTTAAGAATTGAATATTAAGGCATTAAGTATAATAAAACCAAAATTACCTATTAACGTTGACTCGAAGAGCGATTGTAGCTGTACTCATTCTTAAATTCATTTTAATTTATATACTATTGGATTTTATTTTTTGCGATTAAACAATAAATAAAATACTTTACTTTTGAAACTCAAAATAGTAAATTAAAATGCCTCACATACAATTATTAGATTCGTCAAAAGCTCAACAAATCATCAAGCGCATGGCTTATGAAATATATGAAAACAATATTGACGAAAAAGAAATCACACTTATTGGCATTCAAGAAAGAGGAGTAGATATTGCTCATTTATTGCAAAAAGAAATTGAGGCAATTTCAAAATTAAAAATAATTTCTACAACTATCGAAATAGATAAAACCAATCCATTAAATCCAATAATTACAGATAAAATCAAAATTGCAAACAAAAATATCATAATTGTTGATGATGTTGCAAATTCTGGCAAAACGATACTTTACGCGTTAAAATGTTTACTCCATGAAATCCCTAAAAAAATTCAAGTAGCGGTTTTAATCGATCGGAAACACAAACTTTTTCCAATTTCATCGGACTTTATTGGCATGCAAATTTCTACAACGATCAAAGAACACATAAAAGTAATCGTTGAAAAAGGGAAAATAGTTGCTGCTATTTTAGAGTAGTTATCTTAATTTTTTTAGCTGGATTTCAAATATTGTATGGTTCGAATACCTTTTTATGCTTTTCATGATTTCAAGTTTAATTAGGCTCATCACAATTGACATATATTCTTTTTGAACTAGATTAATTATATGCAGACAACTAATTGTGTTTTCTAATTGCTTAAATAAAATAAAATTTTCTTTTTTTCATTTGAATTACTTTTCTTTTAAGATTTCAAATTCTTTTCGAATCTTATCAAATTTCTTTTCTTTCCAATTTATTAATATGTAAAAATATTGCTTTACTTTGTCCGGATTTTTTTCTACAAAATCTTTAAATTGATTATAAATATCATGATGAAATAGGGATATAAAAACGTAACATTCTAAAAAACCCATTTTTTGCATTGCCCGTGCAAAAGGGAAATATTGTTTGCCAGAATTATTTAACATTTTTTTCCAACCGTAAATTTCTAAGTACTTTTCATTCGTTTTTTCATTTGGTCTCACAAATCCTAGGGTATCAAAATAGCTGTAAACATCTTGTTTAACTGCTTGATAATGCCACCAAGGTGTTTTTTCTAGTGCAACTATTTCCTCAAAATTTTGTTTTGTAGTTATTGGAAAAACAGTTCTACTTATCCATTGATTATCAAATTGAGTGCCCGATTTATTTACAATTCTGTTTAAAAAAGCAAAAAAATGGTGTTGAGGATAAACCATAATAGCTTCTATAATATGAGATGCCGCTTCGGTATAATTTCCTACTGAATAATAATATAAGGCAAGCTTTTCAAATGCATCGGGCAAATTTGGATTAATAAATGTAGCCGATTGAAATTCTTTAATAGCTTCGATATCTTTATTTAAAAGAAAATAACAATTTCCTAAATAAAGATGCGCATTATAAAAGGGGGGATATGCTTCAATTGATTTTTGAAACAAGGAAGTTGCCAAAGGGACATTTTTTGCATAAAATTCTACAATTCCTTCCTGGTATAAATCGAAGGCTTCATCGGGTGCAAATAAATCAGTATTAATGCTGTCAATTAAAAATGTTCTTAAATAGTAAGAAGCTGAATCAACAGTATTTAAAATCCTCGTTGATTTTCTGCAATTTTGCAAAAAATCGTATTGATAACTTTCATACGGAATTATGGATAAACTTTCAAGGGTTTCTGACTCTCTTCTTAAATCCTTAAAGGCTCTTTTTAATTCTTTAGTATCTCCTTTAGGTTCGTTGTCATTCAATTCTTTTTGATGACTAGAGGTGTCATTTTCTGCTTCAATATCAAAAGGAGTTTGAGCCGAAAAATCTTTTTCAATTTTAGTCGTTTTTTTAATTGATTGCTCATTATCTCTATTCAACCCAAAATCGGATAGTTTTATTATTTTTTTATTGCTGAATTGACTGCTATCATTGGATTCAAAATTGTCACTTGAATCTAGTTCAATATTTATTTTAGAAGTTGGAATGCCAACAAGTATATATGCTTTTTTGATATCTCGTAATACTTGTCTTTGCACTTGCACCAACGCTTCATGGTAATAAGCATCATTTGGATATTCTTTTACTAAATCTTTTAAAATTTTTTCTCCCTCGTAAATTTTAAAATGATTGAGTAGCTTTTTCGCTCGGATTACTTTCTTTTTTTCTGCATCAGGGATTTTAGGATCTACAGCATGTTGCGTAAATCCTATTTCAGAGACGAATATCAGTAAAATAAATAATAGAATTGGTTTCATGTATTTGACAGTAAAAAAACTGTCCACAAAATAACATTTTTATTTAACTATGAGCCTGAATGATTTAAGTATTTTTTTGCTCGTTCAAAATCTTCTGGCGTATCGATCGATATACCTACTTCATTCACAACTGCCATGAAAACTTGCATTCCATTTTCAAGCATGCGCAAATTTTCTAATTTTTCGGTTCGCTCAAGTTGTGAAATGGGCAATTGGGTAAATGCTAATAAAGTTTCTTTTTTGAACGCATAAACACCAATATGTTTATAAAAAATTTGATCTGTAGTTTCATCTCTCTCAAAAGGAATCGGGGAACGAGAAAAATACATAGCTTTAAAATTTTTATCTACAACTACTTTTACGCAGTTCGGATTTTGAATTGTGGCTTTGTCTGTTATTGGTATAATTAATGAGCCAATCTCTACCAATGCATTGTTAAATAATGCAATTACTTTTTGTAAGGCATCTTTTGAAATAAATGGTTCATCTCCTTGCACATTCACTATAATATCGGCTTCAATTTTTGATGCTATTTCAGCAATTCTATCTGTGCCACTTTCATATTCTTGTGTGCTTAAAACGGCCCTTCCTCCATTTTTTAGTATTTCATTTAAAATGGTTTCTTCATCACAAACAACAATAACATCATCAAATAAATTCATTGCTTTTATAGCTTCGTATGTTCGAAGAATAATTGTTTTCCCATCTAATTTTTTCATCAATTTTTGAGGGAACCTCGATGCATTGAGACGGGCAGGAATTAAAGCAACAATTTTTTTCATTAAATTTTATTTTTTCGATTGTTTAAAATATACTCAATAGTGACGTAAATGAATAAGGTAATAATAGTGCCAGCAATGCTACCAGCATATATATCCTCAAAAAAATGTTGCCCCAAATAAATTCGAGAAAACCCAACAGATAAAGCTAAAATAAAAAACAAGAATGACCATGTTTTGTATTGCTTTGGTAAAAACATTGACATTAATATAAAAAAACCAAAAGCACCCAAGGTATGTCCCGATGGGAAGCTGTTATTTAAATAATTATCTAGCCAAGATACCGTTTGAACATTTTGTAAACCATAATATGAAATTGGTCTTGGCTTATTGAAAAAATATTTAGTGTAATAAATAATAATGGGAATTAATATACCAAATACTAAGCTGGTCAGTATATATTGAAGATTTCGATAAAAAGGAATAATTAATAACCACAGTAAAAGGATTGCAATTACATCGCCTCTTCCATAAGCGCTCAATACATCATTTAAGATATTAAGTGAAGATGTATGTGTATGATTTATTGGAAAAAATAATTCGTCTTTCGTTTTTACCACTAACAATATGCCTCCTACAATAAACCACATAATGGCAGGAATTATAAAATATAAATTATTACGAATGGACTCTTTAACTATTTTTCTCACAATGAATTATTGTTTAATTTTTAAAAACGTTAGTATTTTACCAATCACTCTTAAGTATGATTCTTTACTCATTAATGGAGAATCGTTGTTGGCTTTGATGGTTAAAAATATTCCGATGACGGCTAAAATTACAGATGGGAACCACATGCCTAAAGGGACAGAAACAACGTTTTCTTTAGTAATATTTTCGCCAATGGTATTCATAAAATAATAAATAATAAAAAAAGTAATGGCAATAATAAACGGCATTCCCAACCCTCCTTTTCGAATGATAGAACCCAATGCGGCGCCAATTACAAAAAGTAAAATACATGCTGTTGGCAACGTAAATCGTTTGTGAATGGCTATTCTATTGTCGGTTAAATTGATATAATGAATTTTAATATTTTGTTTGTTTACTTCCAACATACTTTTTATACTTCTTGCAGAAACCTCTGCTGTGGTGAGCACTTGAGTATATAAACTATCAGGAATTAGCTTGAAAAAAGAGTCTTTACTGCTTGTAGGAATTTTTACTAGATTATTTTTTTTATGTTTTGAAGTATCCTTTCTGATTACATAAATGGCTGGGTAAAAAAGTTCTTTCGTCGAATTTGAAAGTCTAGCAATGCTTATTTTTGTAGTGTCTATTTGTTCTGAAATTTGCTCAAAAGTCATTACATCTCTCAAGTTTTTAAAATAATTTTCATCTGTTTTAGGCATTTTGAAATCAGACAAATCGAATACTTTTTTCCAATATTTAAACCCTAACCGAATTTGTTCATGTTCGTCTTTGTTTTTAGGTGTTTTTTCTTCATATCGCCATCCATCTTCTAATTCAAATATTAAAAAACGCTTGTCATCGGATACATATATTTTTCCTTTTTTGGCAATAATCACTTTATCATTTCCACGTCCTGAGGTATGGTCATAAATTTTAATGTCGTGCACCGTTTTATCATCGGCATCTTTTTTAGAAATATAAATGGTGTGATTTGGAATGTCTTTATAAAAAGTACCTGCTTTTATAGCCACTACAGGTTTTTTATTTTGAATATCGAAGAGTAGCCGAGTTGCTTTTAATTGTGCTTTGGGAATTACATAATTGTTAAAGGCGAACGAGCTAATTGATATAATAACAATGAATACAAACAATGGTTTAGAAAATTTTGCCATTGAAATGCCGGCAGACTTTACTGCTGTTAATTCAGATGTTTCTCCTAAATTTCCATAGGTCATAATAGCTGCAAACAATATGCCTAAAGGCAATGCAATGGGAACAAGGGTAGTAGAAAGCAATCCTAAAAATTGCATAATGGTGAGTAAATCTAATCCTTTGCCTATAAATTCATCAATCCAAACCCACATAAATTGCATTATAAAAATAAACCATGTTACCATAAATGCTGCCACAAATGGTGGAATAAATGATTTAATTAATAATTTATGCAGAGCTTTCAATTCTAAATTTTAAGTATTTTAGCAAAAATAGTTTTTACAAAATAGAAATTAGTTAAAGAAAGCAAAAAGATTTTCATCAATATAAAAAAAAGTGAATGGGTTAGTTAAAATACTTGAAAATTTGATGCAAAAAATAAAATATTGAAAAGAAAATAATTCAAAAAAAAACGACCAATTGAAAATTCAACTGGTCTTTTTGCATTAATAAATTATAATTTTAGCTACCCACTCGATGCATTAAATCATGAATTTGTGCACTCCAAAGCAACTCTTGGTCTGCAACTTCATTTTTTTCTGCAAAATCTGTGATTGTTAATATTGTTTCATTCGTTACTGGGCTTTTTTCAATTCTAAATTCAAAGTATTCATCTTCTTCCATCCAATCCCATTTAAATACTACATATTCGTTTTCTTCAGCTGCAATAAGTTCAGCAACTTCTTCGCTTCCTTTCCATGAAAATACAAAATTGGTTTCACGTTGTTTCACTTTATCAGCAAACCATTCTCCTAAACCTGCAGGAGTTATGAGGAATTCATATAAAATTGCTGGGGAGCATCTTATAGAATATTCTTTGTTGTATTTAATTCTTTTTGCCATTGATTATTTTATAAGTACAATAATAGTGTAATTATTGAATTAACAAAATTATTTTTAGATTATTTTTATTATTTATTTTTTTCACACAAAAAAAAACATTTCGCATTTCAGTTCATTAACAATACATTTGCTAACAAGTGGTTATAGTATTACCATTTAATTATTTCTTAACATATAAATTATTTTTAACGAAAAATTTTATTCATTATGTCAATGCGCCAGCTAAAAATTACTAAGTCTATCACTAATCGTGAAAGTCAGTCGTTAGAGAAATATCTTCAAGAAATTGGAAAAGTTGATCTAATAACTCCTGAAGAAGAAGTTATATTAGCTGTAAAAATAAAACAAGGATGTGCAAAAAGTTTAGATAAACTAACCAAAGCGAATTTGCGTTTTGTAGTATCCGTTTCGAAGCAATATCAAAATCAGGGTTTGTCTTTAAGTGATTTAATAAATGAAGGAAATTTAGGATTGATAAAAGCTGCGCAACGTTTTGACGAAACAAGGGGTTTTAAATTTATTTCATACGCTGTTTGGTGGATACGTCAATCTATTTTACAAGCATTAGCTGAACAAAGCAGAATTGTTCGCTTGCCATTGAATAAAGTTGGACTTACTAATAAAATTAATAAAGCCTATTCTCAATTAGAACAAGAATTTGAAAGAGAGCCTTCTGCTGAAGAATTGGCTATTGTTTTAGAAATGAACGCAGATGAGGTTAGGAATACCATGAGTTCATCTTCTCGACATTTGAGCATGGATGCCCCTTTTGCCAATGGTGAAGAAAATACCCTGCTTGATGTGTTAAACAATCCAAACTCTGAGAGTGCCGATTTGGCAATTGAGCATGATGAATCGTTAAGAGATGAAATAAATCGATCACTTAGTACTTTAACTGATAGACAAAAAGATGTGTTGAAATTCTTTTTTGGAATAGGGGTAGATAATCCCATGAGTTTAGAAGATATTGGTGAACAATTTGGATTAACCCGAGAACGAGTTCGTCAAATAAAAGATAAAGCCATCACTAAACTTCGCTCTACTTCTCGTAGTAAATTATTGAAAAATTATTTAGGGAACTAAATTTTTTACAATTGGATTAATAAAATCTTTTAAAATTACAAATAGTAAAAAGACTGCATTATGCAGTCTTTTTTTGTTTTAATGCGTGAATACAATTTGATATACTAATAAATTTATTTGAACTTGGAGTGAGTATGTTTTTGGTAAGGTGATAATTTTATTAAAAAAGGTGCAAATAATTGCACCTTTCTTAATTTATATTTTAAATGGTTTAAACATTTGATTTACTAATATTTCGGTAAGGAAATGAATTGAAAATATGGCGTTTAGCAAATCGTCCTACAGTAGGAGAATTTACCATTTTAATGTACGTATTTTTAGGAACACCATAATATTCATATACAATACCTTCTTGAAACGTAATTTTCAAGGTTGTGCCTTTATGTACATAATCATCCATAAACATGGAGTTAGTAATGCTTGTATATTCCTCAATGTTCGCAGCATGCGTTTCAGGATGAATACCTACTAAACAATGATATGCTTCAATAATTTTTTGGCTTTTCAATTCCGCTTCTGTTTTCTTTTCTTCGTCGCTAGCAAATTTATCGGGATGCCATTCTTTAATTAAGTTTCTGTATTTTACTTTTAAATCGGCTAATGTTGTTGCTGGTGTAGCTTCAAACATTTTTTTATAACTAATAATTTTGTGCATATATAATTTTGATGAATTTTAAGTTGGCAAACTTATTGTTTTACATTCATTATTGCAATAAAAACAAGGTACATTAGGAATTAATTATTAAATATTACCATGTTAATTAACCTTGTTTATAAATTAATCTACCTAAAAATAACAATTAGATAATATCAAAGTAATAATTTTACAACATAAAAAATTAAACATGTTCAAAAAAATACTTACTTTCAGTATTGCTTTACTATTAGGTTCAATAGCAATGAAAGCACAACAATGGAATGGATACTTTTTAAATGCTCCTAAAAATGCTACCAGTGCTACATTGTACGATACTTCATGGAATTCTTACCATTCTTGGACAGGCTTAGCTGGCTCTACAGGTTATTCGGCTTATTTAATGCCGGGGGGCTATTTGTGGAGAGCAGCTAAAGCTACAGGTGTTTCTTTTAGTGGAGGGCCAATTTGTGGAAAAGTAACAAAACATGATTATGCTGGTACTTTACTTTGGAATTTTGATTACACTACTCCTTCATATTGTTCTCATCATGATATTAGACCTTTACCTAATGGAAATGTTTTATTAATTGCTTATGAAAGACGAACTGCTGCAGAAGTTACTGCTGCAGGTTGTACTACCTTTTCAAGTGAAATGTGGCCCGATAAAATTGTAGAGGTTAAACAAACAGGTTTAACTACAGGAACTGTAGTTTGGGAATGGAAATCTTGGGATCATTTAATGCAAAATACAGATGCTTCAAAAGCGAATTATGTAACCAGTTTAGTTAATAATCCTCAATTATTAAATATTAATTATAAATCTACAAAAGATTGGCAGCATTTGAATGGAGTAGATTATAATCCTGTTTTAGATCAAATTGCTTTTAGCTCTCATAATCAAAATGAATGGTATATTATTGACCATAGTACTACAACACTTGAAGCTGCTAGTCATACAGGTGGTAATTCTGGTAAAGGTGGCGACATATTATATAGATGGGGTAATCCTGCAGCTTATGGTGCAACTGGAACAGCTGTATTAAATGTGACCCATGATGCGCATTGGGCAGATGAATTCTCAACCGTTCCTGGTCGTTTATGTGGTTACAATAATGCAGGTGTTTCAAATAATCAATCGTCTGCCGATCAAATTATTACGCCCATTAGTGGCTATAATTATACCCTTTCAAGCGGTTCGGCTTATTTACCTACAACTTATGACCATAGAAATACGGTGAGTGGAATGTACAGTAGCAATGAAGGAGGCACACAACAATTACCTAATGGAAATGAAATAGTGGCTTCTCCTATTACGAGTATGGTAAGAGAATTTAATGCAGCAGGCGCTGTTGTATTTAGTCATTCAGCCTCAGGTTCAAAAACAAAAAAATACAGCGCCTGTTTTATTACCAATGAACCTCCTGCAATTCCTACAATTACTGCCAATGGAAATGTATTGTCTTCATCTACTGCAACAACTTATCAATGGTATATGAACGGACAAAAAATTGCAGGTGCAATGAGCCAAACTTACACTGCTACACAAGCAGGAAAATATATAGTTCGTATTGCGGATGCTAATGGTTGTGTATATCAATATTCATCTACTTTTGTTCAATATCCTTTAGAAATTATTGATGTAAATTTCAATGATAAATTGAGTGTTTACCCGAATCCAACTTCGGGTATTGTAAATATTAAAGAAGCTAGTTTATTTGGAACACAATACAGTATTCAAGTAATTAGTACACTAGGCATTGTATTAAAAACATTTTACAATGCAGCAACAATTGATATTTCATCTTTAGCGAATGGCAATTATTTTATTCGCTTAACAAGCAATGAAGGAACCGCAACAAAACAAATTTCTTTAAACAAATAAAAATACATCATGTTCAAAAAAATAATTTTAGCAATTTTATTACTTGTCGTTTTTTCATCCATTGCAAATGCAACATATGTTCGCTTTGCTGTCAATATGAAAGGTTCAGGAATGTTAAATTCAAATGATGCCTACATGACTTCTACCTTTCAAGATGAAATTGGTATGGGTGGAGATTTAACTCACGGATATTTACATTTAATACAAAGTACAGCAGATACTAATATTTATTATGCTACATTTAACTTGCCTGCCTATGAAATGTTCGAATATCAATTTGAAATGGGTATTGCTGGATATGATTTAGAAAATATTCCGATCGAGTCTCAAAGTTTAGCGAATGGTTACAGGTGGCTATATGTAGATTCTATGATCAATGACACATTAAAATTGCCAGCTGTTTTTTATAGTGGAAACAATACAGCAACGGATACGATGTATCGATTTAGAGTAAATATGTCTAATGAAACAGTTTCTGCTAATGGGGTTTATGTAGGTCCTTTTAAATCATTCAATCCTTCTACATATAAAATGTATAGTTTTGGAAATGGAGTTTATGAATACATGGCCTTTTTCGCTCAAAATTCTTCAATATTTTATAAATTTTATAATGGTAGTAATGCCAATGGAGAAATAGTGCCAAGTAATTGTACTACAATTACAAGTTTTCGAGAGATTGACAGTGTAATTAACGCACAAATGTTACCTATCGTTTGTTTTGGTAGTTGTGTAAATTGTTATCCATTAAATACTAGCAGTGTAAATAAAAATAATGGCATTACATTGTCTCCCAATCCTATGTCAACAAATGCGACCATAACATTTAACGACCTTGCATCATCTCATTCAGTGTCAATAATAGACATGTATGGAAGAACCATTAAATACTACAAAAATATCACTACAAACTCATTTTCTATCGATAAAGAAATGATGAATGCGTCCTGTTATTTTGTACAAATTGTAAATGATAAAAATGAGCAAACAACATTGAAATTAATCGTAGAATAATTATTCATTCAAAAATATAAGAACACTGAATGATTATCAATTACTCAGTGTTCTTTTTTAATTTTACTAGCTATATGAAACAAAAATATTTTTTAGCCATTGCATTTATTTTATTTTTTGCATCAGCAAAATCTCAAACCTTGTACGACATAAATACCATTCAAGATATTGAAATTAATTTTGCACAACCCAGTTGGGATTCTATTTTGGATGTATTGAAAAACTCAACAGAAGATTATTATATGGCTGATTGGGTAAAAATAAACGGTGTTCAATATGATAGTGTAGGAGTGCGCTTTAAAGGCAACAGTTCATACAATGCGAACAATGCTAAAAATCCTTTACACATTTCATTGGATGAATTTAAAAAACAAAATTATGAAGGATTTGAATCCATAAAACTCAGCAATGGCTATGGCGATCCTTCTTTTATCAGAGAAGTATTAGGCTACGGTATTTTACAAAAATACATGCATTGTCCGAAAGCCAATTTCGCCAAGGTTACTATAAATGGGAGTTATTATGGTGCATTTACCAATGATGAAAGCATCGATAAAAAATTTATTGCCGATCATTTTTATAGCAATGATCAATGTTTTGTAAAGTGTTCTTCCGATTTATCGCCATCGGCCGCTTCAAAAAATAGCTTAAAATACATCAATGCCGATAGCACAAGTTATTCATCTACCTACGATATGAAATCGGATACTGGTTGGCATTCTTTCATTAATTTGTGTAATACTGTCACTAATAATCCAACTGATTTATCTAACAAATTAGATGTTGACAGAGCCATTTGGATGTTGGCTTTCAATAATTTATTTGTAAACCTAGATAGTTACAGTGGAGCATATGCTCAAAATCATTATATCTATCAAGACCATACCAAACATTTTAATCCAATTGTTTGGGATTTAAATATGTGTTTTGGGGCTTTCCCTTTTGCCGGACAAGGCACAATAGGAGTGGGGCAAAAAACACTTACCGAGTTAAAAGAATATGCTCCATTTGCACATGCTACTGATATTGCTTGGCCATTAATAAATGATGTATTGGCAGATTCAACCATGAAAAGAAAATATTTGGCCCATTTAAAAACGATGCTTTCAGAAAACATAATCAATGGAAATTATCAAAATGAAGCAGCACAATATCAATCCATCGTAAACAATGCGCTTTTAACTGATGCAAATAAATTATTTACCTACCAACAATTTCAAGGTGGACTCAATACCGATGTAGCATTCGGTAACTTTACGGTTCCAGGAATTGCTAATTTATTAGAAGCACGAAAAACCTTTTTACAAACAATTCCCGAATTGACAGCCACTGAACCTATCATTACTGCACCTGTTTTTAGCAATTTGGCTCCAACTATTAATGCCAATGTAAATGTAGCGGTTACTATAGTGTATGCGAATGTCTCGAGTGCATATATTGGTTATCGTTTTGATGTGAAAGAAAAATTCATGAAGCTTCCATTATTTGATGATGGATTGAACAATGATGGAAATGCCAACGATGGTGTTTACGGAAACACGTTTACGATGTCTGGTGCAACGATGCAATATTATGTGTATGCCGAAAATACTTCAATAGGAAAGTTTTTACCAGCAAGAGCCGAACATGAATTTTTATCATTCAATGCGACTTCCATGATTCCTCAAGTAGGCGATATCGTAATCAATGAATTTTTAGCTCAAAATGATCATTGGAACAAAGATGAATACAGTGACCGTGAAGATTGGATAGAATTATATAATAAAACAAATGCTGTTTTGGATGTAAGCAATATGTATTTATCAAATAAGGCAAATGCCATTTCAAAATGGAAACTACCTGCAGGAACAACAATTATGCCCTATGGCTATTTAACCATTTTTGCTGATGATGATTCATTGGAACAAATGTTTCATACCAATTTTAATTTAAGCAAAGACTCCGGAACGATTGTACTCAGCAATGGAACTATTATTTTAGATTCGGTAAATTATTTAACTCAATTAAGCGATACCACATTTGGTCGTTTACCCAATGGAACAGGCGCTTTTACATATTTAATTCCTACCTATGGGTATGAAAATAATAATTTCCCTTTAGTGGTTTCTGTGTTTGCTGCAAAAACCCATTTTGTACTCTATCCAAATCCGGCGAATAACGCTGTAACCATGTTATTCAACGGAACACAAAAAGTAAACGTATTGAATATTTTTGGTCAAACCATTTTTTCTGCAAAAGCAAGCAATGGTTTGCAAATAAACACAACGAGTTGGTTAGGGGGTGTGTATTTCGTTAAATGTGGAAATTCAACTCAAAAATTGATGCTTGTAAAATAAGTGCTTGTTGGTAATAGACATCAAAAAGAGCGAAAAATGCCCTGTTTTATGGAGCTTTTTTCCGGGATTTTTAGAAATATTTCTTCAAATTTCTTTATTAAAAGAATAAATATTTTATGTTTTCAAGAACATAAAAGCTTTCATGGCTCAGTCCTAAAAGAACAGTTTCTTACTAATATCTCGTTCCTTAAATTGCAGCGTCTTGAGGTAGAGACTCTGCAAGGAGTTAAGGTTTAATTCTATATAGTTATATATTATCCTCATTTTTTGGTTCAACATTGCTTATCAATTTAATAGCTATTTTGCCCATTTGTTCATCCAAGTTATCGATGGTTGCTTTCGCTTCTGAAATATTCAGTTGAGGTTTTATATCTTCAACAAAAGCTAGTGTAATCCATAAACTACATACACCATCCACTATAGAACAATCTTTACAACCCTCAATTTCATCAATTTCAAAATTGATATCCTCTAAATCTCTTCCTTCAGTTAATACGCTAATCATTTCATTGTAGTGAGGGCAATGTTGATAATTCATAATTTCTATTTAGTTTTTGATAATTTAAGCTTATCTCAGCTAGTCCGAGTTTGGTTAACACACTTTGGCTAGCGCATGTTTTTAACCTGTGCTCATGTAGTATAATTTTCAAATTTAAACAAATATTTTAAAACGCATACTTGTATTACTTGGCATCCCGAAATAATCGGGACGCCAGCCATTCTCGAACTAGCTGGGTAGGATAGGGCGCTCTTCTTCTATAAAGGAGGCTATTAATTTTCGATATGCTTATTGTAAACCAATTGACAAACTTTGTCCATGGCCTTAAAAAGAACTACGTCTATATTAAGAGCACTTGCAATTTTTGTTAAGTTAGCAACCGAATCAAATAGCAATTCGTTTTCAGTACGTCGAATTCGTTCAATAAAATTTACTTGATTGCTTCCTTTTTCAGAGGCAGATACGATTGTTTCTTCGGTTTTGAGGTCAATTGCAAATAGGAATGTCTTTTTCATTTTATAGATTTTATTAGGTTAAATTAATGGAGACGGCATCTGCCATTTGAATTCGTGCTTTTGTTTTACATCGATTTCCTTTTTTCGTCGTGCCTGTACATTGACTCAAAGTAGAACTGGATGAGGATGAACTTGAATTTGTTCTTGGTCTTGAATTAGAAGCTTTATCACAGCAATTGGTTCCAACAGTTTTATTGTGTACTTTACATTTACAACTGTTAGATTTGCTACGGTTGCATTTTCGGCATAGCAACTGAATATTCGAAGCATCACTAATGCCTCCGCATGAGAATGGCGTAATATGATCATATTCTAATAGAAAAGAGCTTCCACAGCATTTACATATGCCGCCATCTCTTGAATACACAATTTTTTTTGTTATGGATGAGATATAACGACTTTGAGAGAAGCATGAAAGGCTTAACATGAAAAGCGCTAAGAATAAAAATATTTTTTTCATTGTTTTGTTTTTAATGGAATGATTGTGCAAATTAGGGGATATAATTTGAAAATTGTAATTCTGCCTTGCAGGTTAATAATCGCTTGTTCATATTGCTTCAATTTAAAATTAAAACGATTACGAAGTAATTGTTAGAAGACTATTAGCTAAATATGATTAAGTAAGGCAGTTTTATAACTTATTTATCAGCTCTATTACTCGTTTAATCACATAATCAGCTTCTTGCTGCTCTACAGACGTTCGAAATATATAACTTCCTTCGTCACATTCTTTTTTGGTTTCAGCAATGATTTTTTGGAAATATTTGTCGCGTTTTTTCAACCACTGCAATTGTACTGTTTTTAATTTTAATTGTTCCTCAGCATTTAGTGTTTGTCTTAATTTTTTGTAAACAACATTTAATAGGCTGTCTGCTTGAAAGTAATATTCAAGAGCACATTCATACATATTCTCACCTTTGTCTAAACATTTTTGATTTGCTGCTTTAATTTGTTCAACTGTTGTTAATGATTGTGCGTTCACCGCTCCGAATAACAACATTGTCGTTGCTAAAATCAATATTTTTTTCATTTTCATTTTTTTAAGGATTTAATATTTTGTATAACTAATTTGTCAATATATAAAATTCGTTTGGAGCATTTTCAAATTACGGCTGACGGTTTCACGGCAGGCTTTCGTAGCGGAATTCAAAGATACACAGTTTAAAATCTATTCCAAAGCCTAATAAAGGAAAATTAGATCGAATACCTACTCAGCCGCTATGAAGCTTGCCGTGTGTTAGGGGTAGGCCATCTTACACGTTTTTGTAAATCATATCCTCTGGATTTCTTCTTTCATCACAGATATGTACAATAATGTATTCCGTATCTGTTTCTTTATAGAATATTAAATATTCCCTCGCCAGGATATTCTTTACGTCCGGGTCATCAGTTGGTCTGCCCAATGAAGGATATGTTTGAATGGATTTAGTAGCCTCCAAAAATATTTTATTAAGTTTCTTGCTGTACTCGTCTGACCTATTCCGTTTATTCCAATACTTGAGAATTTCAATTTTTTCAAATAAAGCTTTCCGCGTCCACTTTAACTGTTTAGCCATTCATCAGTAAGTTTATTGGCTTCTTCTTCGGTATATACTTCACCATCTACTATTTGCTGTTTAGAAATTGCTATTGCTTCTTTTTGAAATTTGTTAAGATGATATACTTCAGTATTGTTTAGCTCAAATTCTAACATTTTTAGTAACCCACCGAGAATTTCTTCGTCTTCAGTTATCTGAATCTTACTTATTAATTGCTGCCTTAGTTCTAATGTCGACATTTTTTTAGATTTTATCTATACAAATTTAATGAGTTTATCGGGGAACACAAATTTTATTTATTATGGATTTTAAGTATCGCAGCTTACCACTAACTAGCTATTTGATAACTAATTCTCAAATAATGTGTCTGACCATTTTTTATTATGGTTTTCATATAAAATATTTCGCCTCCTTCCTTTCCACTTATTACATACCAAGTGTCTTTTAATATTTTATATCCAATTCCTTTAGTAGAGTTGATTTCCATCTGAAAGTCTTTGGCTAATGAACCATTTGAACCTTCTCCTATTGTCTCAACCGTAACCATAATATTTTCATTTAGGTCAGTCGTATAATATTGAATTCCTGAATGTGTCAAGCCTCCAAGCTTAAAATAGTTTGGAAGTTCAATTCTAAATCCATATTTATGATTAAATGTTTTCCAGTCTTTTGTTTGTGCATTTGCAAATTGATATGATACTGTCGTTAATAAAGTAACTATCAAAATTATAATTTTATTCCTTTTCATATTGTTTATTTTTTGGGTGTCTTCTAAACTTACTGCCAACGTTTTGCAGCCACCTGCTGTTCGGGATTTTGGACTACTAATTTATAAAAGTACTAAAAATATTCTTAGTAGATAAAATTCCATATTGGTTCTAGCAAGGTTGGTTTTGCATATACCCAATTATTGAAAATTTACAAGTGTTCTCAGTAATCTAGTTGTCTTCGCTTTCTACCGTTTTGTTCAATGTAGAAATCATTTTAAATTTTTTAGTATTTTCGTCAAACTTAAAAAATTCATAATGTAAATCTATTTTTTTATCATCATTTTTATTGATTAGCGTAGAGTATGAGTAAAATAAATAACTATTTTTTTGAAATTTTATAAAGTCATCATTGCCTATAGGCGAATCTTGAAATGAGTTTTCAGGTGTTAAAGGTATAGAATAAATCAAACCTGTATTCTTGTCTATCATTACACCATTACTAGTACCAGTAAGTCCCCATATTATAACAACATAATGCCCACCAAAGTTAATATTTTCATTTTTATATTTTTCTGTTATGAAATTTTGATATTTTTTTCCAAGCTTGCAAGAGGTAAAATTTATTTTAGCCTTATTATTAGTAGAGATTTTGGCTTGATAATTTTCAAACTTAACTCCTCCTACTGATTGTGAAAAAATACTTGTATAGAAAAACACAAATGCGATAGCCAAGATGATTTTTGATAGTTTCATTTTTTTATTTTGAAGTGATTAAATAATCAATATTTTAATAAATGAATTCCATAGGAAGGTAAATTTTAAAATATATTTCTTATAGTATCGAAATGCCTATTTTACTCGTTTTATTGGGAACTAAATTAATTTTATTTCTCAATATCCCATTTCCCCTGCTCCCGTATTCCTATTATATTTAACAGTGTAAGGGTAGACTTGTTCAGACATTCCATCGTTACCAGGTTTTTTAATTATTTGTAAACTTGTTTTTTCGCCTTTTGCATTTTTAAGAGTAAATATTTGGGAGTATTTACTCTTACTAAAAGAGCCAGTCATCTTCAAACTTTCATATATTTCCATAGCATCAATTGCAAAAATTACTTGATTTTCTAAAATGTAGATATCCCAAAATGGCTCAGTGCCGAATCCGTGAAATAGGACTTTTGTTTTTTTATTTTGAATATCATTAAACGTTTTTTTAGGGGACTGTGCATTTGTACATATGAATGAACAAAGAATTGCAATTAATAATATTGTATTTTTCATTTTTTGAATTTTAATTTAATTATCTACTTTTTTGCTTTTATAATTTCGCTTGCTTTTTTCAAAGATATAATATAATATTCAAAATTAATTCTTTCTATTTATATATAGAATATCAGATAGGGTACAATTATTAATATTTCAACTGGATAGTATTTATTTGGGGTGTGCAATGTCCATTCCTCCTCACAGAGTCTCTGCCTCAGGACTCTGTGATTTTATTTACACAACACCTTGTTTGCACGATACTGGTTTTTTTATTTACATTTCAGCTCTGATTCGTGTCTTCTTGAACCTAGAATACGTAAATCCTTTAAGGTTTTTAAAACCTAATTTAACCACTGAAGCGCCAATTTTTTGTAGGTTCTGTAATGGGCTCGTTTAAACTAATTTTTAGTCCATTTACCATTATTGAATATAAATTTATTTAAACTACCAGTTCTGACAGTACTTGGTATTCTATCAAATGGCCACTCCTTTTCTTTTGAGTATTTGAGCAATAGGCATTGGAATTCATCGTTTGACAACCAATTAATATTAATTGGTTCAACATTTTTAATAATTAAATCTATTTTCTTATTAAGAATATTTATAATCTGCAATTGATTATCCTGAACATATTCCTCACTATCATACCATCCGTGTACTAAAATGACAGTTTCATTTTTATTAAAAATAAAATTACCTCCAATATTACTAACAAGTTTAGTTTTCATTCCAGTATTTAAATCAAGTTCAATCAATGTATATTTTTTAGTCCCAGGGCCAGCAGCTATGAAATCTATTATAACATAATATAACTTCGCTTTTAATACATTCTCGAATAGATATGTATAATGCGTTTCTTTAGCAGATTCATTTTCATTTAAGGATGATAATGATAATGTCTCACCTGTCAATAATTTTATTTTAAGGGAGTAATCTCTTTTTGCATAAATACTTTTAAAAATTCTTGTTTTTTCTTTAGCAATAATCGATTCTGAAGTTTGATTAAAATCGCCAATGTTAGATTCATCAAAATCGTAATCTAATGTATTAAATGATTTTGCAGCTTTGTATTGAGATTCTTCACTTTTAATCGAATCTATTTTTATTTGGATTGACTCCTTGATTTTCAACAATTCCATTGAAATAATAATCAGACTATCAGATTTATTTTTTAACTGATATATTAAATCATCAACCTCGACAGATTTCGAATTGATTCTATTTTTTAATTGAATATTATCTTGTTCTTGTTGATTCAAAATAATCTTAGTTCTCTTAAGTTCAGAATACAAAGAGTCAATTTGATTCTTATTTATTTCTATTGAAGAATAAAGTCCTTGAATTTTACTAATATTGATTTTACGTTCATTATTTATAATATTAGTTAAACTATCTGTTCTCATTTTCAATGTTTCAATTTGCACTTTTTTTGATTGGGCAAAAGTTAATTTCATTAAAAATAAAAATAATATTAAGATGATTATTTTCTTTATTGATATACTTTTAATTAGGCTATCCATATTTTCTTAATTAATAATTGTAAATATAAATGAATTTTACAAAACACTGATATGTTATTTGATGCTAATTTATTAGAAGTTCGTATTATTAAACTTGCCCATAACTTATACTCAAACCCGAAACAAACCTTCGATTAGGGCTCTCCCATTAGAGTGATTGCCGAAACAATTGACTAGTATTTGTATTTTTCTAATGTAGTTATTTTTTTTATTAATTCTCAAACGACTTTGTAATTTTTTTGTTCTTAGATAAGTGCGTATATATTTCAGTCGTCTTGCTACTTTTTCTAAATAGTTCAAATCCCGAATCGGGTAGCTCTACTGTCAAATGAAATAATTGAAATACATCGATTACTTAACAGCCCTGATTGTAACGAAAATCCTCTTCCGATGCTTCATTGGAAGAGATTGCAGTGAAAAGCAGGCAGGAGTTTCATGATTGAATGGCTTGTAATGCTCCCCATAAAAAAGTCCCGATTACTCGGGACTTTCATTGATATACTTTTTAAATTGAATTATTCCTCAATTCTTTTACCTTTTGATTTAGCAATAATTTCTTCTGCTACGTTATTTGGTGCAGGAGCATAATGGCTAAATTCCATGGCATTGCTTGCACGTCCTGATGAAATAGAACGCAATTGAGTAACATAACCAAACATTTCTGATAATGGAACTTTCGCTCTGATAACTTGCGCACCAGCTTTAGAATCCATACCTTCTAATAATCCACGACGACGGTTTAAATCACCCGTAACGTCACCCATGTATTGGTCTGGAGTTACTACTTCTACTTTCATGATTGGCTCAAGCAAGGTTGGTTTTGCTTTACGACCTGCTTCTCTAAATGCTTGACGAGCACATAACTCAAAACTCATAGCATCAGAATCCACATCATGGTAGCTACCATCAAATACTCTAATTTTCATATCTACTACAGGATATCCAGCTAAAACACCATTATTCATCGCATTTTCAAATCCTTTTTGAATAGCAGGTAAAAACTCTTTAGGAATAGATCCTCCATGTAAATCGTTGATAAATTGGAATGATTTTCCTTCATTTTCTTTAATCCACTCTTCGTCAGCAGGTCCCATTTCGAATTGAATATCGGCAAATTTACCACGACCACCAGATTGTTTTTTCAACACTTCACGGTGTTCTACTGGTTTACCAAATGATTCTTTATAAGCAACCATTGGCGCTCCTTGGTTAACCTCTACTTTAAACTCACGTTTCATACGATCAATGATGATTTCTAAGTGAAGCTCACCCATACCACTCAAAATCGTTTGTCCAGTTTCTTCGTCTGTTCTTACCCGTAAAGTAGGATCTTCTTCTACTAATTTAGCAATAGCCATACCCATTTTATCAACGTCTGCTTGAGTTTTAGGCTCAATTGCAATAGAGATTA
>JBILBN010000105.1:0-6127 GCA_044353665.1 Chitinophagaceae bacterium
AAATGTGCATGCACAAAAAAAATATTTTCAACAAGATGTTGGTTATAAAATAGAGGTCGCCTTAGATGATGAAAACCATATTTTAAGAGGGCAAGAAACCATTGATTATAAAAATAATTCTAAAGACACTTTGCGCTTTCTTTTATTTCATTTATGGGCAAATGCCTATAAAGACGACAAAAGCACTTATACTGAACATGAAGTAGCAAATGGAGATACCAAATTTTATTACAGTAAAGAAGAACAACGTGGTTTTATCGATTCGTTAGAATTTAAAGTGGATAATGAAAATGTGAACATAAGTAATTTTAATAATTTAGAAGACGTAATCTTAGTAGAATTAAACCATCCATTATTACCCAATGAACATATTGAAATCAATACTCCGTTTAGGTTAGTTATTCCTGAAGTATTTTCACGTTTGGGTCATGATGAACAAGACTATCAAATTTCGCAATGGTATCCAAAACCAGCAGTATATGACAGTAAAGGTTGGCATCCGCTACCCTATTTAGATCAAGGTGAATTTTACAGTGAATTTGGACGTTTTGACGTCTCAATTTCTGTACCCCAAAATTATATTGTAGCGGCAACAGGAAATTTGCAAAATGAAAGCGAAAAGCAATTTTTAACTCAAATAAAAAATGATACAACTAAGCGAAATATAGTGAGCGCTAAAGAATATAAAACCCTTCATTTTATTCAAGAGAACGTGCATGATTTTGCTTGGTTTGCGAGTAAAGAATATCGAATTGAGGAAACGTTTGTAACACTAAAAAATGGGCATAAGGTACAATGCACGAGCTATTTTAAGCCAAAAAATAATAAGAAATACGAAGGCAGTTCTAAAATTATTGCACAAACCATTACCAATTATTCAAAATTAGTTGGTAACTACCCTTATGATTATGCCAGCATTGTAGATGGAACATTATTAGCAGGTGGTGGTATGGAATATCCAATGATAACCGTTATTGGAAATGTGCATGATAAAACTGAATTGCAAACAGTGATTGTTCATGAGGTTGGTCATAATTGGTTTCAAGGCATTTTAGGAACCAACGAACGAGATCATGCCTGGATGGATGAAGGCATGAATTCTTTTTATGAAAATAAAGTAGTTAACATTATTGATAACTTAAATACTGAAAAAAAAGAGGATAAAATTCAAAATTTAACAAAAGAATTAAACGGTAATTTCATATATCAATTATCTGCAAAACAACAACAGGACCAAATAATCAATTCGACTTCTGCCGAATTTACTAGCATCAACTATGGAGGTTGTGTGTATTACAAATCCGCTGCATTATTCGCTTATTTAGAAAGTTATTTAGGCATTGAAATTTTTAATAAAGCCATGCAACAATATTTTGAAACATGGAAATATAAACATCCTTATCCCGAAGATTTTAGAACCATAATAGAAAGTATAGCTGGCAAAAAATTAGAGTGGTTTTTTGATGATGGATTAAACTCTACCAAAAAAATTGATTATAAAATCAAGGTAAAAAAGAAGGATAATCAATATATAATTTCTGCCAAAAATAAAATAGATTTTAAAGGGCCTATTCCCATAAATGCAATGATAAAAGACAGCATTGCAGAAACTAAATGGATTGAATTTCCTTATCATAAGGCTGTTTCCTTTACGGATAATAAAAACATAACAGCCTACAAAATTGATGGCAAAAAAACGTTACCTGAAATAAATATCACTAATAATTTTTATGAAAAAAATCGCTTGTTTCATCGGTTCAAATTTAAGCCACAGCTAGGCACAGAATTTAGAATAAGTGAAAAAAATAAATTGTTTTTTCTTCCTGCTTATGGCTATAATTATTATGACAAAGCCATGCTAGGCTTAACGATTCATAATTTAAAAATACCGAATAATCAGTTTCAATTTGCATTGGCTCCTCTGTATTCTTTTGGCAGCAAATCATTGGTTGGAAGTGGCGTAATTGGTTATTCAATTTTTCCTTCAACTATTTTTCAAAAAGTAACTTTTGGCTTACAAGGAAAAACCTATCATCACAAACGAAGTAATTTAAATTCATCTAAATATATTTTTGCTCGACACATAAAAATTTCGCCATCTGTATTATTTGAATTTAAAAAACCAACCTTAAGAAACCCAGTTACTAAAACTTTATTGTTGCAATATTTTAATATTTCCAATCAAAATTTCAACTATACCCTAAACTCAATCGATAGTCTTTACAGACCCAATATAGTTAACTATGAAGCTGCTCATTATGGTATTATAGAATACAAACACAACAACGAAAGAACCTTTAATCCTTTTGATTATGCGATCAAAGCAGAAGGCAATAACACATTTGTAAAATTGGGCTTAACAACCCATCTTAAAATAAATTACAACGTTAAAAACAAAGCGTTTTATGTACGCGCTTTTGCCGGAAAATTTATTGATTTAAAAAACAATGCCAATCCGTATATCTTACGAAATCAATATTTGAATGCGTCATTTACAGCCGATAATGATTATGCTTACAACGATGTTTATTTAGCGCGTGATGAACAAAAGGGAATATTATCGCATCAAGTTTCTATGCGTGAAGGTGGTTTTAAAGTTAAAACAAATTTATTATCATCTCCTATAGGGGTAAGCAATAATTGGTTGACTGCTGTTAATTTAAGAACCGATTTGCCCATTAAATCTAAAATCAAAGTACAATTATTTTTGGATGTAGCCACCTTTGCCGATGCCGGAAAACTAAATGCCAGTGGCAACAAAGCCATTTATGAAGCTGGTGCAGAATTGCATTTGTTTAAAGATATATTAATCATTTATGCACCTTTAGTTTTAAGTAAAGATTTAAAAGATTATGTAAAAAGCACTTATTCTAAAAACAGAACACTACAAACCATGAGTTTTTCGTTGGATTTAAATCGGATAAACTTCTTGCAAACACAAAAAGTGCTGAATTTATTTATGCCTTAATGAAAAATATCTTGGTACAAAACAAATTTAATTCTACATTTGCACCTCGATTAAAAATGGACTTCGTAGCTCAGTTGGTTAGAGCATCAGTTTGTGGTTCTGAGGGTCGGGGGTTCGAGACCCCTCGAGGTCCCAAAATTTTACACATAAAAAACGCTTCTCTTTGAGAAGCGTTTTTTATAAATTTATTAGCCAATTCATTTTCGGATTAGATTTCCAATTTTACAAATTCGCAATAACTTCGTCCGCAAATTCGCTTGTATTAAGAAGCGTTGCACCTTCCATTAAATTGTAAAAATCCACGGTAACTTTTTTAGTTTGAATCGCTTTTCCAACTGCATTGGTAATCAAATGAGCTGCCTCTTTCCAACCCATATATTCAAGCATCATTACGCCACTTAATATAACCGAAGATGGATTCATGGTATTGGTATTTGCAAAACGAGGAGCAGTACCATGTGTTGCTTCAAAAACGGCATGACCCGTGTTGTAATTAATATTTGCACCAGGCGCAATTCCAATACCTCCAACTTGTGCTGCCAATGCATCACTAATGTAGTCTCCATTTAAATTCAACGTAGCCACCACGCTATAATCTTGTGGGGCAAGCATGGCTTGTTGTAAAAAATTATCCGCAATGCAATCTTTTACAATAATTTTCCCCTGGGCAACAGCACCTTTCATTTCTTCATTAGCAACCGTCTCCCCTTTTACTTTTTTAGTTATTTCCCATTGGTTCCAAGTATACACGTTATCTCCAAATTCAGTTTCTGCCAATTCATACGCCCAATTTTTAAAAGCCCCTTCGGTAAATTTCATAATATTCCCTTTGTGAACTATCGTTAATGAAGGCAGTTTATTTTCAATGGTATACAATAAAGCAGCACGAACTAAACGCTCAGTTCCGTCTTTACTCACTGGTTTCACTCCAAATGAAGTTGTTTCTGGAAATCTAATTTTTTTTACCCCCATTTCATTTACCAAAAAGTCTAACATTTTTTTCGATTCGGGTGTTCCTGTCATAAACTCAATACCAGCATAAATATCTTCCGTATTTTCTCTAAAAATAACCATTTCTACCTTTTCAGGATGTCGCATTGGGGAAGGAGTTCCTTCAAAATAATGCACAGGTCGTAGGCAAACATATAAATCCAATTCTTGGCGAAGTGCTACATTCAAACTTCTAATTCCTCCACCAACTGGCGTTGTTAAAGGACCTTTAATTGACAATAAATAATCCTTAAACGCTTGCATTGTTTCCTCTGGCATCCAACTTCCGGTTTCATTAAACGCTCTTTCACCGGCAACAACCTCTTTCCATTCAATTTTCTTTTCGTCTTTATACGCTTTTGCAATCGCTGCATTAAATACTCGTACACTTGCACTCCAAATATCTGGACCAATACCATCTCCTTGAATAAATGGAATAATTGGATTATTCGGCACATTTAAAATGCCATTTGCGCCCATTGTTATTTTCTCTGCCATTGCTTACGATTTTTTTAAAAGTTGCGCAAAAGTAAGGTTTGAATTATACATAGAAAAAAGATATTCTCAAGGATATGGTAATTTTAAATAGCTAAACTTAATTATTCAAAAAAATTTAGCTCTGAAACACAACGGGTTAAGTGATTATTTTTTTTAAAAAATTTTTAAACTCAATACAGTTAAGCTACTTTTACCAAATGAAAATTTTTCCCTTTTTTATTCTCCTAATTTTCCCTTTATTCATAAATGCTACAATTATTTCAGGCAAAGTCATTAAAATTGTGGATGGCGATACATTCGATTTATTGATGACTGATAATCAAACTGTCAGAATTCGGTTGGCTGATATTGATGCCCCAGAAAAAAGACAAGATTTTGGGACTGTATCAAAACAAGCTTTAGCAGACTATATTTTTACTAAAAACATTAAAGTAGAATATACAAAATTGGACAGAAACCATCGGATTATTGGAACTATTTGGATAAATAACGAAAATGTTAATTTAAAAATGGTGGAAAACGGTTTTGCATGGCATTTTAAAAAATATTCCACATCTAAACTATTTGCGAAAGCCGAAATAAGAGCAAAGTCAATGAAGAAGGGACTTTGGGTCCAAAATAATGTGATTGCACCTTGGGATTTTAGGCATAAAAAACATTAATATTACAAATAGTCTATTTAAAAACTTATTCACTTTATTAACAAATTTGTAATAAAAGTTGACGATTACGCTTAAAAGTATATTTTTGCAGTCTAAAATATTTTAAAATGTCAGAAATAGCAGCTCGTGTTAAAAAAATCATCGTTGACAAATTAGGCGTTGACGAAGCAGAAGTAGTAAATGAAGCAAGTTTCACCAACGACTTAGGTGCAGATTCATTAGACACTGTAGAATTAATCATGGAATTTGAAAAAGAATTCAATATTTCTATACCTGATGAACAAGCAGAAACTATTGCAACAGTAGGAAACGCAATTTCTTACTTAGAAGAATACGCGAAATAATACTTCTTTTTATCTTTTTTAATTAAACATGGAATTAAAACGTGTTGTCGTAACAGGACTCGGCGCTCTGACGCCCATTGGGAATAACATTCAAGATTATTGGAATGGACTTTGTAATGGCGTGTCTGGCGCTGATTTCATTACGCTTTTTGATGCAGAAAAATTTAAAACAAGGTTTGCTTGCGAGGTAAAAAACTTTAATCTCGATGATTTTTTTGACAGAAAAGAAGCACGTAAAATAGACCGTTTTTCACAATTAGCAATTGTAAGTAGCGATCAAGCTATCAAAGATGCTAATTTGCATGAAGATGCTTCATTAAACAAAGATAGAATTGGTGTAATTTGGGCTAGTGGAATTGGTGGGATTGGCACCTTCTACGAAGAGATGAAAGGTTTCTTTGCTGGAGATGGAACCCCTCGTTTCAATCCCTTTTTTATCCCAAAAATGATTTCGGACATAGCTTCAGGCCACATCTCTATGAAGTATGGTTTCAGAGGTCCAAATTATTGCACCGTAAGTGCTTGCGCATCTTCTTCACATGCATTAATAGATGCATCTCACTTTATTCGTTTAGGCAAAGCAGACGTTATCGTTTGTGGTGGTTCTGAAGCTGCTGTAACCCCTCCAGGTGTGGGTGGTTTCAATGCGATGAAAGCCTTAAGTG
>JBILBN010000106.1:0-6123 GCA_044353665.1 Chitinophagaceae bacterium
TATTAGATTATTTAATAAAAAGAGTATACCAATAGAAAATTGTATTTTTATTAATCGCTTACATATATTTTATTATTTTATTGAGCCAGATTATCATTAAAATAGAAGATGTAATTAAAAATGCGGAAGTTAATTCGTTGACTAGCAAGTTATTCCGAAAAAAAATAAATAATCGCATGAACTTTTGTTAATATTTATTTGTTTTCTAAAAATTATGTATATTTGAAAAATAAATTTAAAACAATGAACAAGCTAATTACACTTTCGTTATCCATTGCATTGATTGCAGGAATGGTATCTTGTAGTAAAGTTAATCCTAACAAAACAGGAACAAACCCTGTTTTTACAGAAGAACCTAATCCATTAAATCCTTCAGATCCATTATATACGGTTGGAAGAGTTCCATTTTCTTTTACACAAAAAGTTGTTATTGAAGAAATCACTGGAGAATGGTGTGGCGCATGTGGTGGAACTGGAGCACCCTTACTAAATAAATTAATCAAGGATAATCCAGATAGAGTATATGGTGTAGCTATTCATGGTGCTAATAATGAGCCTTTTGAAATTACGCCATCTTATGATGGTTTTAAATCTGCCGTTTTTGCGCCTGGAAGTTTGTCTTTCCCTGCTGCATCTATCAACAGAAGAGCTTCTATTTCTGCTCCTGATTATGATAATACTTGTGGATTAGATTTGTCTAGCAATTGGGCAAATCAATTGTCTCCAGCATCTAAAAAAACACCAACTTGTGGTTTAGCGTTAGTTGCTAATGAAGAAAATGACAATGTTAAATTAGATGTTTTTGTAGGTTACAACTCTCCATTAAATATGGCTACTAGCATAACTGTATATTTAATTGAAAATGATGTTCCAGAATCTGCTCCAGGTGCACAGCAAGGAGGGAATGGATCTGCAGCAAATCCATTTATGCATCAACATTTATTGCGTAAAACAATTTCATTGCCTGCTGGAGATGCAATTGCATTAACTGCTGCAAAAGATTTTTATACTAAAGCTACATATAACTTCAGCATCGCTGGTTTATATCGTAAAAAAGACAATTTAAAAATTGTTGCTTTTGTTAACAAAACAGGCGCTAATATTGACGATACCGCTATTTTAAATGCTCAAGAAGTATCATTAGACGAAGTTAAAAAATGGGATTAATTTCTCTTTAATATAATTATAAAAAAACGCTTGAAAAAGCGTTTTTTTTATTTTTAAAACTAAACCTTATCTTCTGCTTTAGGAGAAATGAAGGAGGTCTAAACTCATAAACCCCAAACACTAAACTATTTCCATGAATTCAAAGACAAAAAAATATTTAAAATACATCAATCCATTAGAGATGCTTCAAACTAAAAAAGTGCTGAAGAACAATCCTACATTGATTAATAAAAATGATATAGACCAAGCTTCTGTTTTATCGCTGTATCAATTTAATGAAAAAGAATGTGTAGTTGAAAATGATTTTGACCACAAAAAAGTCTCGAATCAATTGTTTTCAAAAGGCAAAAATTATTGGCTCAATTCTGATATCATAAATAAAAATACAGTAGAGGAGATTAGTGCTAAATTAGGATTACATTATTTGATTGTAGAAGATATTTTAAGTGAAAACGAACGACCAAAAACAGATGAAATTGAAAATCGATTGGTGTGCGTACTGCACATGCTTTATTATAATGAAGAACTACAGTCAATAGAAAACGAACAAGTCAGTTTGGTTTTAGGGGATAATTTTTTAATTTCCTTTCAAGATGATTCTATAAGAGACTCATTTAATCCGATAAGAGAAAAATTGGTAATAAATGGTACAAAAATAAGAACACAAGGGGTTGATTATTTGCTCTATGGATTAATCGATTCAATCGTGGATCATTTTTTTATTGTGCTCGAAAAATTGGGAGATCGGATTGAACATTTAGAGGAAGAAATTTCGACAGGAAATGCCAATAATTTTACCATGAATCAAATAAATACTTTGAAAAAAGAATTGATGTTTTTTAAACGAAATGCCTTTCCTGTAAAAGATTTAATCAATAATATTATCAAAACAGAAAATCCATTGATTACAGAAAATAGTAAAAAATATTTTAAAGACGTTTATGACCACGCAGTTCAAGTAAATGATTTAATAGAAAACTATCGAGATTTGATTACCAATATCAGGGATTTATACTTATCGCAAATGAATTTAAAACTAAATGAAGTTATGAAATTTTTAGCCATTGTGACTGCATTATTGGCTCCTGCAACCGTTATTGGAGGTATTTTCGGAATGAATTTTGATCGGATTCCGTATTTGCATCATCAAGACGGTTTTTGGATAGCCACTTTTTTAATGCTCATTATTCCATTTTTAATGTTAGTCTATTTTAGAAAGCGAAGTTGGTTTTAAAGAAAATTGTCGGATGTCGGATGTAGGTTGACAGTTTTAAGTTGTTGGTTGTTAGGAATTACAAAATCTTTCAAATTACAAATCTAATAACTCATAATTCATATCTAATAACTATAGATATACCTTTTTTTGTAATTTTTATTATATAAACTACTAAAAACTAAGCAATAAAAACGAACAACTGCTTAGAATATTTCATTTTTAAACTTACATTAGTTACTTTCGCACACTCAAAAAACAAAAATTTATATGAATTCATTAAATTACTTATTTTATTTAGTTCCCGTTTTCGGAATCGTAGCACTTTTATACACTTTTATACAGAGTGCATGGGTGACAAAACAACCTGCTGGTAACGACCGCATGAAAGAAATTGCTGGCTATATTGCCGATGGTGCAATGGCATTTTTAAAAGCAGAATATAAAGTAATGGGTTACTTTGTGGTAATAGCTGCTTTATTATTAGGTTTTATGGGTTTCAGTGATTCTAATAGTCACTGGACAATAGCTTTAGCATTTATTGCAGGTGCTTTTTTAAGCGCATTGGCTGGTTTTCTTGGAATGAGAATCGCTACAAAATCAAACGTACGTACAGCAGAAGCGGCACGTACTTCACTGGCAAAAGCCTTGAAAGTATCATTTACAGGAGGTTCTGTAATGGGAATGGGTGTAGCTGGTTTAGCTGTTTTAGGTTTAGGCAGTTTGTTTATTATTTTAAAAATGTATTTTGCTCCAGATGCAGCAGTTGATAGCGAAGAAATGAAACGGGCTATTGAAGTATTAACTGGATTCTCATTAGGTGCTGAGTCGATTGCATTATTTGCGCGTGTAGGTGGAGGTATTTATACCAAAGCAGCTGATGTAGGTGCCGATTTAGTAGGAAAAGTAGAAGCAGGTATTCCTGAAGATGATCCTCGTAATCCTGCAACCATTGCAGATAATGTAGGAGATAATGTTGGTGACGTGGCTGGTATGGGTGCCGATTTATTTGGTTCTTATGTAGCAACCGTTTTAGCAACAATGGTTTTAGGTCGTGAAACATCTATCGTTGGTGCTGAAAACCAATTTGGAGGGTTTGCCCCAATTTTATTGCCAATGATGATTGCAGGTGTTGGTATTATATTATCTATCATTGGAACATTCTTTGTTCGTATTTCTGAAACTGCTGGTTTAAGTACTACTAAAGTTCAAAATGCATTAAACATGGGTAACTATGGTTCAATTGTTTTAACTGCAATTGCATGTTTCTTTTTAACTCAATTTATTTTGCCTGAAACCATGACATTACGTGGTTTTGCATTCTCTAATATGGATGTGTTTTATTCTATTTTAGTAGGATTGGTTGTAGGTACATTAATGAGTATTATAACAGAATATTACACAGCAATGGGTAAACGTCCGGTAATGACAATTGTTCGTCAATCTGCAACAGGACATGCTACAAACATTATTGGTGGTTTAGCAATGGGTATGGAATCAACATTTTTACCAATATTAGTGTTGGCAGGAGGTATTTATGGTTCGTATCATTTTGCAGGTTTATATGGTGTGGCAATTGCTGCAGCCGGAATGATGGCTACAACGGCTATGCAATTAGCAATTGATGCTTTTGGTCCAATTGCAGATAATGCAGGAGGTATTGCCGAAATGAGTGAATTGCCAGCAGACGTTCGTGAAAAAACGGATATTTTAGATGCCGTAGGAAATACAACTGCTGCTACAGGTAAAGGATTTGCAATAGCTTCTGCTGCATTAACAGCATTGGCATTGTTTGCTGCTTTCGTTGGTATTGCTGGTATTGATGGTATTGATATTTACAGAGCGGATGTTTTAGCAGGTTTATTTGTTGGTGCAATGATACCATTTATCTTCTCTTCATTGGCAATTCGTGCTGTGGGTGAAGCGGCAATGGCTATGGTTGAAGAAGTTCGTCGTCAGTTCCGTGAAATTCCAGGAATTATGGAAGGAACAGGAAAACCAGAATATGATAAATGTGTTGCAATTTCTACAGATGCATCAATCAAAAAAATGATGTTACCAGGCGCGATTGCGATTGTATCTCCATTAATTATTGGTTTCTTATTAGGACCAGAAGTTTTAGGAGGTTTCTTAGCTGGTGCAACAGTAAGTGGTGTATTGATGGGAATGTTCCAAAATAACGCAGGTGGTGCTTGGGATAATGCAAAAAAATCATTTGAAAAAGGTGTTGAAATCAATGGTAAAATGGAATACAAAAAATCGGAGCCACACAAAGCATCTGTAACAGGTGATACAGTAGGAGATCCATTTAAAGATACTTCAGGACCATCTATGAATATCTTGATTAAATTAATGTCTATTGTTTCTTTGGTGATTGCACCTACATTAAGTGGAATGTTCCATGATCAAATTCAAGAAAGTAGAATGCAAAAATTAGGCACTATGATGTCAGCTTGTAAAACAGCTGGTTGCACTGAAGAGCAATGTGCATCTATTATGAGTGGAACAGGTGCTGCTGCAACAAAATCAGAGAAATCTTGTTGCGCTGCTGATAAAGCTGCTTCATGTAGTGGAGAAACAGAAGAATGTAAAGCTACTTGTGGTGGGACTTGCGATAAAGCAACATGTGAAAAACCTTGTTGTGCAACTGGAGATAAAAATACCCCTCAGGTAAAAGATACTACTATTCAAAATCAATAAAACACATAACATCAAATAATAAAAAATACTGCATCCGAAATGGTGCAGTTTTTTTTGTTAAAGAATTGTTGAAATTATTATTTTGTTATTATTTCGAATAACATTAATTTTACTTCTCTAAATTCATTTTATTATGATTAAAAAAAATTACGTACTAACTTTTTCCATTATTATATTTTTGGGGATATCGTTTAATTCAAAACATTGTTTTTCTCAAACTACAATTTTGGCTGAAGATTTTACTTCTAATAGTTTTGCAACGAATGGCTGGTCATTCCCTAATGGACAATCTAATTGGACTGTTGGAGCTACTTATGTTCCAACTGGTGCAACAGCTCCTTCGGCCTATTTCGCATGGACTCCTGCAGTTACTAATTATTCCTTCAGCCTACTTAGTCCTGTTATAAATGGACTGCCATTTTTGGGTGGTGATATCCGATTAAATTGTTTAATTTATTTAGATAATTATTCAACTGCAACCCTAGAGCAGTTTGCTGTTGAATATAAAACAACATCTGCTACTACATGGACATTGTTAAATAATTATACAAATGCTAGCACGCCTGCAGGGACTACTACAAACATTGCACTAAGCAACGTTGTATTACCTGGTATGGCTGGACAAAATTTCCAAATTAGATTTAGAGTATATGGTGCTAATTCATTTAATATTAACGGATGGGCTTTAGATAATATAAATGTTGTAGGTGTAATTCCTTGTACCGGTACACCAACAGGCTCAAGTATTACTGTTCCCTCAATTACACCATGTCCTGGGGTTACTACTACATTTTCATTATTAAATGCTCCTTGGGGAGGTGTAGCTTATCAATGGCAACGTGCAAATAATTGTACAGGAGCTTTGTTTTCAAATTTGCCAGGTCAAACGGGTAGCACATACTCGGTAGTTGTTACTGGCACAAGAGCTTATCGATGTATTGTAACGTGTTTAACTTCTGGTTTATCCGATACGACTGCCCCAATTTGTATCACTCCTCAAACATGGAGTCCTGTTAGTAGTTGTTGGTGTATTCCAACGTATG
>JBILBN010000008.1:0-60131 GCA_044353665.1 Chitinophagaceae bacterium
TATTTAGTACAACAGGCAATTTCACTAATTTATCAGGAAACAATTATACTGTAATTGCGACGGATGCCAATGGCTGTTCTAAAACATCTACTACAAATTTGTTTGAACCTTCGGCTATTACGATTACTAATTCAACAGCAAATAATATTATTTGTTTTGGTCAAACAAATGGATCAGTTTCTGTAAATGCTACTGGAGGAATTGCACCATTAAGCTATAATTTATTGCCAACGAATTTAACCAATGCAATTGGAAATTTTAGTTCGCTCTCAGCAAATGTATATACTGTTACGATTACTGATGCCAATGGTTGTACCAAAACAAATACGCAAACAGTCATAGAGCCAATGCTAGTTGATTTTATTTCTGTTACCCCTTCTAATGTGTTGTGCAATGGAGGTAATTCAGGTAGTATAACAGCTATAGCATCAGGTGGTATAGGTACAATTTCGTATCTATTAAATCCAATAGCTATTCTAAATACAACGGGTCAATTTAATAATTTGTTTATAAATAATTATACAGTGACAGCATCTGATGATAATGGTTGTTCAAAATCTGCAACAGTGAGTATCACTCAACCTACTGAACTTAATTTATTTTTAGATTCATCTAAAAATGTTACATGTTTTGGAGGAAATGATGGGTTAATTAGCACACATGCTTTTGGAGGCACATTAAATTATTTGTATAATTTACAACCAACCAATATCAATAGCTCTTTAGGTATTTATCCCAATTTAGTTGCAAGTAATTACACGATGTTTGTGGTTGACGGTAATGGATGTATTGACTCAATACAAAATATAAATATTACTCAGCCAACAGAAATTTTATATACTTCTGTAACGCATCAAGATATCGTGTGTTATAAAGATTCTAGTGGAAGCATTTCAGTAGTAGCCAGTGGAGGAACAGGAATTATTAACTACACTTTAAATCTTCCTACCAATCCTTCTAACACCACAGGAAATTTTATTAATTTGCCAGCAGCAACTTACACTGTTATTGCAACAGACTCCAAAGAATGCACTAAAACAACTATTGTAACAATTAATGCTAATTTGCTAATTGCTATGAATTTTCAAATGAACGAACCCATTTGTTTTGGAGATAACAATGGTGAAATATTGTTAAATATTACTGGGGGTGTTCCTCCTATTTTATACTCTATCAACGGAGGATCTTTTTCTACATTAAATCAATTTGTTAATTTAGCCGCCGGATCTTATTTGTTTACAATAAAAGATTCAAATAATTGTGTAGTAGACAGTACGGTTATTTTAACTGAACCAGAAAAAGTAGGTGGAGAAATTTTAGTCACTGATACAAAATGCGCCTCGTTAAATGATGGAAAAATTATTGTAAATGGTGTAGGCGGTAGAGATAATTATACATATTATGTAAGACCAGGATTGTACATAAATCAACATGGTGTTTTTAGTGATTTAAAAGTAGGAAATTATACCTTAACAGTCAAAGACAGCGCAGGCTGTAGTTTTGATACATTAGTCGCTATTTTGCCACCTACAAACCCATTTAGTATTCAATTTACAAAACAAGACATTGGTTGTTTGGGTTTAGGAAATGAAGGATGGGCAAAAGCCATCCCTATAGGAGGAAAAGCACCATATACCTATATTTGGTCAACGAATCCTGCACAAACTAATCAAGAAGCAAAACAATTAGAATTTGGAAAATATACGCTAAATGTAGTTGATGCTAATGGTTGTGAAATCAACGATTCAATATTTATTAATCCTGGACCATGCTGCGATAATGTGTTTATTCCAAATGCATTTAGTCCGAATGGTGATGGAAGAAACGATGAATTTAGAATATTAACGGCAGCTGGTTTTGAATTGATACAACTAGAAGTTTATGACAGATGGGGAAATAAAATTTGGAGCACGCCAGATGCGCGAAAAGGCTGGGATGGAAAATATAAAGGAGTAGATATGGATGTGAGTACATACTATTATATTTTCAGGTATAATTGCTATGCCACTGGCGAAAAAATGATTAAAAAAGGGGATGTACAATTAATTAGATAATGGTTCGTACTAGCAACAATGATTTAAAGAAATCAATGTGAATTATATTTTCTGTTTTTTTTAACAATAAGTGAAGGTCACTAATAGATGAAATAGGTATTAATAAGAAATACTTATTTTATGAATACTAAATTATTATTAGGCTCTATAGCCTGCCTATTTTTCTTTGCTTGTAGCCAAGAAAATCAAGATTTTGATAAAGCAGAACCATCAGAAATTTCAAATGAATCGTTCAATTTTGAATCGAATAATGACTCAAACAGAATGGTTATAAAAACCGCAGAAATTAAACTCAATGTAAAAAATATAGAAGCAGATATCCAACAGTTTCAGCAGAAAGTAAATGCATTAAATGGGCATGTTTTTCATTACGAAATAAATAATAATCGTTTGTTAGAAAAAGAGTTTCAACAAAGTTTGGATTCAAGCTATCAAATATATAAAATAGAACCTATTGGTTTTATGAAAGTAAAAGTACCTGTATCTCAAACCGATGAGTTTGTAAATTATGTGCTTTCTAAAAATGGCGTGATAGAACATTTTAGTTTAGATGAAGAAGACGTTACAGAAGACCTACAAGAGAAAAAAGAACTCGTAAATATGGATGTACAAACTACTACAAAAAAACAAACCATTGCTTCAAACGATTATAATAAAAACAACAAAGAAGAAAAAATAATACGTAAAACAGACTTTAAAAAATTAGATTATAAAACTAATTTTATTTGGTTCGATATTGCACTCAATGGTGAATCATTTATAGATAAAAAAATTGTTGCGAGCAGCAAAAACTACAGAACGCCTTTTTATGTGAGTACTTTAAAAGCCTTGGACAGTGGTTGGTATTTGTTTTCACAATTATTAGTTGGCTTGCTGCATTTGTGGCCATTTGTATTGCTGGGTTTGTTGGTATTGATTGTCATAAAAAAAAGAAAAATAACTTTCAATAAAGACTAAAAATACAAAGTCATCTTTTTTGTGGATTCAAAAACCTAAATCCAATAGAATGTATAGCCACAATTAAAGTTGAAATCACAAAGTATATTCATCTTTTTTAAAAAAATTCTGATAGTTTAATGTATAAAAAAATGAGATGCTCTTGATAGGATAAAATAAGATAACACGTTCTATTGAAAAGCGTATATATATTTGCTGATAATTAATTATAATTCATGCCAAAAAAAGTTACGGTTTCTATATTAATGTCGGTTTATAATGTTGAGTTTTATTATATCAAAAGAGCGATAGATTCTGCGTTGAATCAAACTTTTCAAGACTTTGAATTGATCATTATTGATGATGGAAGCGATAATAAATCGCACACAGAACTTTTGGATTATGCTCAAAAATTTGAAGACAAAATTACTTACATCCGACATTTCAACAGAGGCCAATCAAAATCCATTAATCGAGGTGTTTTAAACAGCACTGCGCAATATGTAACCATTTTAGATGCTGATGATGAATATAAACCCAATCATTTAGCTGCTTGTTTAGAAGCCATTACAGACTCAGATCTCATCGCCTCTACCACCGAAACCATTGTAGACCATGAAGATGATTATTATGTAACAGATATGGAAAATAACCAACGGTGTATACATGTAGACGATTGTATTTTATTTGCCACTTTATTTGGCAAAAAAGAAGTGTTTATGAATATTCCTTTTCACGAAAAATATGCTGCCGACAGCCATTTTTATGAAGCTGCTTCTGAAATATATAATGTAAAAAAAGTAAATCTAAGAACCTATATTTATTATAGAAATATGCCCAATAGCATTTGCTCGGTTATTAAAAAACAACATTTTGCGGAGCTAAAAGAATCAACATTATAATGCCGCTCAAAAAACAAAATGTGGTGCTTGCTTGTCATATCACAGGGGTGTATGATGTGAATAGAAACGTGGTATTAAACAATGATGATTATTCTATTATTAAACCTTGGGCAGATTCATTAATAAAGCATCAAATAAATGGAATCGTTTTTCATAACAGCCTTTCTGATCAAACATGCAAGCAATACAGCAATGAGTTTATTTCGTTTCAAAAAATAGAATATGATATACGGTTTAATCCAAATGTTTTCAGATATATAGTTTACAACGATTTTTTGAACAAACACCAACACGAAATAAACTCTTTGTTTATAACTGATGTGTCAGATGTGGTTATGCTCAAAAATCCTTTTGAAGATGAATTGTTTAACCATCATCCACAACACATATTTTGTGGAGACGAGCCCCAAATACTAGCCAATGATTGGATGCAAAAACATTGTACCCATTTAAGAAGCAAGCTATTGGATTTTGAGGCGTTTGAACAAACACATAGCCAATCTACATTATTAAATTGCGGGATTATCGGTGCAGAAATCTCTATTATGAAAAATTTCATTGAAAAATTAAGTCAATTGCATCAGCTTCACAATGTCAATAATTCAACAGCGTATACAGGAGATATGGGTGGTTTTAATTACATAGTAAGAACTTATTTTAATGAGAAAATAATTCATGGAATACCAGTAAATACCGTTTTTAAAGCAAATGAAAACCATCGAACAGATTGCTGGTTTCAGCATAAATAAATCCGAAGCTAATAACTTCGGATTTTTTAATGTTTATGAAACTTCTATTTTCCTATGATTTTAAAATATCTTATAAATGATTGCAAATAATAATATCACAACTGATGCTATTAAAAGTTTATCATTAGGATAAGTTTTTAAGATGGAAATAGAAAAACAAAAAAATGAATGTTAAGAATGCAATTCCTGAAATTTTATTTTTCATAATTTTAATTTACATACAAAACTTTTTTTAATAGTCTTTCATAAATAACATTTTCTGAACTTTTATCAGAATAAGAAAGATTAAATTCTATAATATCAGGTAGATAAATATATTTAATTTCGCTTTTAATTTGATACTCTATTATAGTAAAATCAAAAATTCTTGTATATATATTTTTATTTATTTTTATATAATTAATTTCATCTAAATCAATAATTATTGTGTTAATAAAGCAATTAAATACAAACAAATTATTAATATTATAAATTAAGATTTTGAATTTTAATAATGAATAAATATTATACCTTATATCAGAATTAGCTTTTTTAAATTTTACGTTCTACTTGTATTTGCATCTTATTTTATTTATTTAAGAGAAATATTATTGAATTAACTCTGACAGGGCTCAAAGCCCTGTCAGAGTTTCAAGGATTATTTAAGTTTATATATTTCAAAAAAAAGGTCGTGATTTTGAATAAAATCATTTTTATTCCCAAACCATTCTATCACTTTATTACTTTCAATTGTATTCGAATTTATGATTGCATGATAACTTGAATATAAAAATGTTTTATAGTCAATGCTTAATTTATGCTTAATTGGATTTAAGTGAATGTATAAAATAATTTGTGTGAGATATTCATTAGAGGTTATTTCTTTTCTTCTAAAAGGAGTTTCAAATAAAGAACCAGTTCTAGTAAACATTTTATTGATAGCTTGAGAATATCCATTAAAGAAATTAGAAAATTGTTGACTTATAATAGTTTCAATAGTATGATTAGTATTTTTATCATCATTAAAAATTGTTCTAATTTCTTGTTCATTTTTTATTTTTACTAAAAAATGAAAATGAGTGCTCATTAAACAATACGAATATATAGAAGCAATTGGTTGAATATATTGTTTTAATTTTTGAAGGAAATAAAAATAATTATTATCATTTTTAAAAATGCTTTCATCGTTAATTCCTCTATTGAAAATATGATAATATCTATCAGGTAAAATAGGTTCAGTATGTTTTTTATTCATAGTGTAAATTTAATTAAAATTTATTATTTTATAAGTTAACATTAACTCTATCATTTCTTTAACTCTGACAGGGCTCAAAGCCCTGTCAGAGTTTTGCTACGAATCAAAAAAGAACAAATCAAAAAGCCCCACAAAGTTCTTTACTTAAAACGGAGCGTTGTCACAAATGATGAAGAAAGAACAGACCTTGATTCCATAAAAATAAATGGGCATAATTTTTAAAAACTATTCCTTTCAAAATTTGTATTTTCGCTTTCATGGCAAAAGCAAAAGATTCGGTTTCTCCTTTAATGCAACAGCATAATGCGATCAAGGCAAAATATCCTGATGCAGTTTTGCTTTTTAGGGTAGGCGATTTTTATGAAACCTTCGGTCAAGATGCCATTATTGCTTCGCAAGTGTTAGGCATTACGCTCACTAAACGAAACAATGGTGCAGCAAATTCGCAAGAACTGGCTGGTTTTCCGCATCACAGCATGGACACCTATTTGCATAAATTGGTGAAAGCTGGTTATCGTGTGGCTGTGTGTGATCAATTGGAAGACCCGAAATTGGCTAAGGGAATTGTGAAACGGGGTGTGACGGAATTGGTAACGCCAGGAACGGCTACCAACGATAAATTGTTGGATAATAATTTCAATAATTTTTTAGCATCCGTTTATATCAATGAAGAAAATCATGGAATTGCGTTTGTAGATATTTCGACTGGTGAGTTTTTTTGCACCGAAGGAAATACCGAATACATTGATAAATTATTGCAAAGTTTTAGACCCAGTGAGGTCATTTTTCAGAAGCATAAAAACAAATTTTTTCAAGAACATTTTGGCAATAAATATTATACCTATCAATTAGACGAATGGATTTACAGTGAGCAATACAGCAATGATGTTTTGTTGCAACATTTTCAAACCATTTCATTAAAAGGTTTTGGCATTACAGATATTCCTTTGGCTGTAATCGCTGCTGGAGCTATTATTCATTATTTAAAAGATACAGAACATCAGCAACTAAGCCATATTACATCAATTGCTCGAATTACGAGAAATGATTTTTTGTGGATGGATAGATTCACGATTCAGAATTTGGAATTATTGGATAGTAATCGTGAAAATGGAAATACCTTATTGAAAGTATTAGACAATACGGTTTCGCCAATGGGTTCTCGAATGATAAAACGTTGGTTATTGTTTCCGTTGCAAGAAGAACAAAAAATTAATCAACGATTAAATACCGTTGAATATTTTATAAAAGAACAAGATATTGCCAAACAACTAACTCAGCTCATTAAGCAAGTGGGCGACATGGAACGGATGGTAGCTAAATTGCCGTTGAAGAAAATTTCACCCCGAGAAGTTTTACAATTATCCAAAGGCTTGAAATGTGTAGAAGATATTAAACAAATTATTTTAACGACTACCGATGAATGGACAAAACGAATTGCAGAGCAATTAAACCCATGTCATTCGATTAAAGAAAAAATTCTGAATACGATAATTGAAAATCCACCTGCATTAGCAAATAAAGGTGGTTTAATTCAAGAAGGAATTTTAGAAGAGTTGGATGATTTGCGAAAAATTGCGTTTAACGGGAAAGAATATTTGTTGCAAATTCAACAACGAGAAAGTGAAATAACCGGCATTCCTTCATTGAAGATTTCATTTAATAATGTGTTTGGCTATTATTTAGAAGTAACGAATACACACAAATCAAAAGTCCCAGAAACCTGGTTTCGTAAACAAACGTTGGCAAATGCTGAACGTTATATTACCCCAGAACTAAAAGAA
Organism: Chitinophagaceae bacterium; assembly: GCA_044353665.1. GTDB lineage: Bacteria > Bacteroidota > Bacteroidia > Chitinophagales > Chitinophagaceae > OLB11. The sequence goes on from JBILBN010000008.1 coordinate 7,660, forward strand.
TATGAGCAAAAAATTATGGGTGCCGAAGAAAAAATTTTGGCGCTTGAAATGAAATTGTATGATTCGTTGTTGCAAGATTTGCAAGAATATATTGCACCTATTCAACTCAATGCGAGTTGGATTGCACAGCTAGATTGTATTTTATGTTTTGCCAATAATGCCATTCAGTTTAAATACAGAAGACCGAATGTTTTTGAATCGAATACGTTGCATATTGAAGAAGGACGACATCCAGTGATTGAACGAAATTTGCCCATTGGTGAAGAGTATGTTTCAAATTCGGTTACGTTAGATAAAGATAAACAACAAATCATCATTATTACGGGTCCCAATATGAGTGGTAAAAGTGCCTTGTTGCGTCAAACGGTTTTAATAACCTTAATGGCACATGCAGGAAGTTTTGTACCAGCTCAAAAAGCAAATATTCCGATTACGGATAAAATTTTTACACGGGTTGGTGCGTCTGATAATTTGAGTGGAGGAGAAAGTACGTTCATGGTAGAGATGAATGAAACCGCTAGTATTATGAATAATATCAGCAATAAAAGTTTAATTGTTTTAGATGAAATCGGTAGAGGAACAAGTACCTTTGATGGTATTTCGATTGCATGGAGTATTGCCGAATTTTTACATAATCATACACACAAACCATTGACACTTTTTGCAACTCACTATCATGAATTAAATGAGTTGGAAAATAAGTTAGACCGAGTTCGAAACTTTCATGTAACACACAAAGAAATAGGAAATAAAATAATTTTTTTACGCAAATTAGCTGAAGGTGGAAGCACACATAGTTTTGGGGTTCACGTAGCTCGTATGGCAGGCATGCCAATGAGTTTGGTGGAACGAGCCAATGAAATTTTAACTACGCTAGAAGAAAAAAATGGGAGTGATAAACTCACCACGAATATCAAAAAAATAAGTACACAGCAATTTCAATTGAATATTTTTGATGGCTTAGCAGAAGATTTAAAACGCATTCGAGAATTGCTCGATGCAACAGAAATTAATACACTCACACCGGTAGAAGCATTAATGAAACTCAATGAAATGAAGAGCATTTTGAATTTTCATAAGTAGCGTATCCTATTCATAAGATAAATGCTAAAAAAACAGTAAAATATTTATTAAAAAAAGAATTGAATAACAATATCATTTCAATCCTATTAAAATTTGTAAATTTGCAGACCAATGATTGCACAAAAAGTTAGAGTAACAAAGAAATTTACGTTTGATATGGCACATGCCCTTTATGGTTATGATGGTCCTTGTAAAAATATACATGGACATACTTACCATTTAAGTGTAACATTAATTGGCACTCCAATTCAAGATAATGGGGATGTAAAATTAGGTATGGTAGTAGATTTTGGCGATTTAAAGAAAATAGTAAAAGACAATATTTTAGAAAAATATGACCATGCATTGGTATTAAATGAAGATGCCCCTTATTCAAAATCAGAAGTTATTGCGAATGAATTTGAAAAAGTAATTTTGGTACCCTATCAGCCAACTTGTGAAAATTTATTATTGAGTTTTGTAGAAAAACTAAAACCACTTTTTGCAGATAAACAAACACTCGTTTCTATACGTTTAGAAGAAACACCAACCTCATTTGCCGAATGGAATGTGGGTGATAATTAATTTATTTTTCACCATTCGCTTCCACCCATGCCCCATTTTCTTTCAATAAGTTTATCAATTCATCTACGGCAATTTCGCTATCAATATTGCGTTTCACAATGTCTTTATTTTTATACAAGGTAATTTTTCCAACACCAGAACCCACATAACCAAAATCGGCATCAGCCATTTCACCAGGTCCGTTTACAATGCAACCCATAATGGCAATTTTTACCCCTTTTAAATGATTGGTAACCGCTCTAATTTTTGCAGTGGTTTCTTGTAAATCAAATAAGGTTCGTCCGCAACTTGGACAAGAAATATATTCGGTTTTTGAAATGCGTTTTCGTGTAGCTTGTAAAATGCCGAATGAAATAGAATTGAGCGATTTAATTTGAGACTTGAGTGTTTCAACGGGTTCGTTTTTTACCCCAAATTGAAAACCAAAACAAACACCATGAATTAAATTTTCTAACAACAAACTGCCTGCTTCTACTGAATAATGTATCAAGGCTTTGTCTAACGAATCGCTGTTGTTGTCAATAATAACAGTAACCATATTGTAAATTTCTTTTTCAAAAAATGCATAACACAAATTACGAATATCGTCAATGGCTTGTGGTCGAGCACTGAACAAACACAATATGGCTGTTTTGTCTTTTTGCAATTGATTGAAAATTGCTTCTCTAACTTGGGCAGGATAAGCATTAGGATTGGCATCTATCATCACAAAATTTTTGGTTTCATGATGAACATACTGCCCTTGCTCAATGTATTGCAAAACATCAAACAAAGGATAGCATTGTTTGTTTAGACAATTGGGTTCCCATTGTTTATAATAGGTCAATACCCCAAGAGTTCCTGGTAAAGAAAAAGTGGGTACTTCATTGCAAAAAACATAATCTGCAGCTTGGTCGCTAATATTCCATTTATCGTCAGTGGCATTATAACTATATCCAAAACACTCAAAATCTTGAGATGACAACACAGGAATTTTAGAAGTATCAGAAATTACAAGATATTCAGATTTGAGATTTGAGATTTGAGATTTTTTTTCTTTTACATCTATAATATTTTGGTAGTTTTCATTCTCTAATCTCACATCTCTAACCTCACATCTTTCTAAAATATTTCTACAAACAGGCAATTCCATTTCAGGGTCTTCGGTTAACGAAACACGTATCGTATCGCCAATGCCTTCACTTAATAATGTGCCAATTCCTATGGCAGATTTTATACGTCCATCTTCGCCATCACCTGCTTCAGTAACACCTAAATGCAAGGGATAACATTCGTTAAATTCATCCTGCATGTGTTTCACTAAAAGTCTGTACGCCTCTATCATCACTTGAGGATTACTACTTTTCATACTCAATACAATTTGATGATAATCGTTATCACGAGCAATCCGTAAAAACTCCATCGCACTTTCCACCATTCCAATGGCAGTGTCACCATATCGACTCATAATACGATCACTCAATGAACCATGATTTGTACCAATGCGCATGGCTGTTCCGTGTTCTTTACAAATCAAAACCAATGGTGTAAATCGTTCTCTAATTCTATCTATTTCTTCTTGATACTCAAGGTCGGTATATTCAATTTGTTCAAACTTTTTCTTGTCGACATAATTCCCCGGATTTACCCGAACCTTCTCCACAATTCGAGCAGCTATTTCAGCAGCGTTTGGCGTAAAATGAATATCAGCTACTAAGGGCGTTGAATAGCCTCTATTGCGCAATTCATTTTTGATAAGTAATAAATTATCGGCTTCCTTTTTTGAGGGCGCTGTAATGCGCACTAACTCTGCACCAAACTCAATACAACGTATCGTTTGATTTACCGTTGCTTCGGTGTCCATAGTATCCGTCGTAGTCATGGTTTGAATACGAACAGGATTGTTGCCACCAATAATAAGATTGCCAATTTTTACTTCACGTGTTTTGAGTCGTTGCATGGTACAAAAATAAGGGATTAGAACAGAGATTGAAAAGATTTAATCGTTTTGCAAAGATTTTAATTTTTAGCCCAAAAGCTCTTTACACAATCTTCAATATTGTTATATAAAAATGAAAATCCAGTTTGCTCAATTTTTTGACTACTAACTTTACAGGTCTTTAAAACTTCAATACTCATTTCGCCTAACATTAATTTCAACACAAATTCAGGTGCATGTGCAGTTAAAAATGTTCGTTTGTGTTTTTTTAGTGCTGTAAAAATTTCGTTGATGGTGCATGGGTTGGGTGCAACCGCATTAAAAATACCAGCCTTTTTTCCGTTCGCTAAAAAATAAAAAATTCGAGCCACATCTGCTACATGAATCCAGCTGTAAGTTTGTTTGCCTGAGGAAGGAATGCCAGCAATACCAAATTGCAATGGTTTCAAAAACTCTTTTAAAGCACCGCCCTCTTTGCCTAAAACAATGCCCACTCTGGCAATGGAAACTAAGCAATTTAATTGCTCAAATCTCAAGGCTTCGTGTTCCCATTGCTGACAAGTGCTCGATAAAAAACTTGCATCGCTCTTATCTTCTTCTGTAAATATTTTATCCGCTTCGCCATAAAATCCAATAGCCGATGCAGAAACTAAATGGGTGGTTTCAATTTGCTTTTTTTCAATGGCGCTAAATAATGTTTGCAAACTATCTACTCGGCTATCAATGATTTCTTTTTTGCGTTCATTGGTCCAACGTTTATCGGCAACTCCAGCCCCTGCTAAATTAATAATTGTACAATCTTTTATCGAAAAAGTGGAGTCAATTATTTTCTCTTTGGGGTTCCAATAAATGAAATTAGGATTGGCTGCACACAATGTTTTTTGTGTAGATAAAATGAATACTTCGTGTTTATCTTTTTCTAGCAAATTGGTAAGATGTTTACCAATAAAACCTGAACCTCCTGCTATTAAAATTTTCATGATTAAAAATTAAGTATTTTTGTGCAAATTACGTTGCTAATGTATTGTATGAAAAAGATATTATTGATAGTACTTATCGTTTTTACGGGCTATGCAAATTTTGCGCAAAAAACAGTTTTGAGCGACAAAACAGAAATTAATTTCAGGAATGATGACTTTGCTGTCATTGGAAAATATAAAAATTTGAATGCGGTTTATATCAATCAAAATCAAAAAGCAGAAGTTGTATTGTATAATTCGAATATGGAATTTGAAAAAAGGATAGAACTTCCGTTCATAAAAAAAGCAAGTGCAAATATTCATTTTGTGAGCAGTAATAATGATTTACTGGTTTTTTTTGAACAAAAAGTAGCTAAAAAAATTAATTTATTTGCTAGTAAATTAAAAGAAGACAGTACGTTTTCTCCACCGATTTCATTAGTTGAAACGATGACTACTTTTTTTAAAGAGCAAACAGAATTTCATTTTGCTCACAGTGAGGATAAACAAAAACATTTAATTTATAATTATACCGAAAAGGATAATCAGTGGGTATTACAAGCTGTTTCTGTTAATAATGAATTAGCCATTGAAACCAACATTTCTCAAAACATTCCACAAGACAATTTTCATTTTTTAAATGAACAAGCAATCAGTAATAATGGAACCATTTATATTACTTCAGGTAATCGAATATCAAATAAAGGATCAGTTGAAGAATTAAAGGTATTAATGGCAACTCAAAATCAACGTGCATTTGCAATCGTAAAGACTACATTAAATAACCATGCGATTTCAGATTTACAATTAATAATAGACAATAAAAATCAACAACTTTATATCGGAGGATTTTTTTCAGACAATAAATTTTCATTACCTAAAGGCATATTTTATTTAACTGTAGATGAAAATCAAACTCAAAACATAGCTCATTTTACAGCTTTGGCACTTCAACTCCAAAATGGCATGAGTGATATGCGAAATTTGCAAATGAGAGCCATATCATTAAAAAAAGAAGGAGGTATTGAGTTGATTGCTGAAAAATATTCTCAAATCATAAGAACAATTTCATCTGGACCAGCCCTTACTTTAGGAATGAATACCATGCAAGAAACATCAAGAACAGTTCAAGAATTTAATTATGATGAGGTAATCATATTTAATCTTAAAACAGATGGAACATTAGATTGGAGTCAGACATTATTAAAAGACCAGCAAACTCAAGACGATGGGGGCATTTATTCATCGTTTGGGTTATTGGAAAATAAGTTAGGAAAAGTTTATATTTTTAATGATATGAATACAAAAAATAGTCGATTGATGGCCTGTTATGCAAATAGCAAAGGCGTACTTGCTATTAAAGAAATGCAAACGATTAAAGAAATAGACGATTGGAATGTAATGCCTCGTTCTACCAAGCAAATTTCAGCCAATGAAATTATGTTGCCTTGTGTTTCAAAAAATTATTTATGTTTTTTGTTGATTGGGTATTAATTTTTTTGGAGGTCATCGTCTTTAATTTTGTGTATTCTAATTGTAAAATTTATCCTGATTTTTTATTTTCTAAGCACTTAAGGGACAAAAATAGGATTAGTCTTTTCAAAATTAATTCTTACTAGAATTTCTAAAACTTATATTTGCTAAACATAACAAACAAATTTGCTAAACATATTCAAACGAAACGATATTTCTACAGCTATTGTGTTAGTTGTAATGAGCTTTATAATGAGGCTTAAATATATTTTGCATCCTCCTAAAGTGGAAACGATTGAAGGGTTTCAGCAAGGTTTTTTCTTTCAATGGAAAGGTTTGTTGAATTTTTATAATGCTCATCCAAGTTTGTATATAGGCTTATCAACCATTTTTTTTATTGTTTTTGCAGTTTATTTTAATTTTGTCATTAATCGAGAAAAAATTTTCGCCCGTAAAAGCTTCATTCCTGGTTTTGCATTTATGCTTTACAGCTCTTTTTTGCCAAGCCTTTGCATTTTTTCAACCGTTTTTATTGCCAATGGTTTAATTTTTTTAGCCTTTGCTAATGTTTTAAGTACTTACAATACAACATCACCACAAAAAATATTTTTCAATGCAGGCCTATTTTTAGGGTTAGCCACTTTATTTTATTTTCCTGCCATATTGTTATTTATTTTATTTATTATTCTTATATTAATGGTTAGACCATTTAAATGGCAAGAATTTTTTGCTTATTTATTGGGTGTAACAACCCCTTTTTATATGGTAGGAATGCTGTTGTTTTTAATTGGAAGTTGGAAAAATTATACTAAACACCTTTATTTTCGAATTCATTTACCGTTAAAAATCATTTCAACTCCTATTTTTATTGCATTGAGCATGGTCTCCATTTTAATGTTGGTTTATGGTTTCTTTTTAGTGAATCAATCTCAAGGTAAAAATACCACAGGAGTGCGCAAAAGGTGGAACTGCATTGGCTTTTACTTTTTTTTCGCGTCAATGGTAGGATTGTTTTCTGCAACGTTTCCAGCATTAACCTGGCTGGTGGCTATAACGCCCTTTAGCATAGTATTGTCACAATCGTTACAGAACATTAAAGAAAAATTTAATATCTTTACTTTCTATTTTTTGTTATTCATGCTATTTTCCATTCAATGGTTAATGCAACTAAAATTTATATTATAAAATGAAATTCGGAATTGTAGTTTTTCCTGGGTCTAATTGTGACAGAGACATGGAGCATGCATTGCGCCACGATTTAGGACAAGAAGTAATTATGTTGTGGCACAAAGACCACGATTTGTCTGCTTTTACAAAAGATGACTGTATCGTTTTGCCAGGAGGCTTTTCGTATGGTGATTACCTGCGATGTGGAGCCTTGGCTCGTTTTAGTCCTATGATGGAAAGTGTAATTAAACATGCACAAGACGGAGGAAAAGTATTGGGTGTTTGCAATGGGTTTCAAATTTTATGCGAATCTGGTTTGTTGCCCGGAGCGTTATTGATGAATGACAATCAGCAATTTATTTGCAAAAATGTGTTTATTAAAAATGATAATCAAGCATCTGCTATCAACAAAGATATTGCACCACAGCCATTAAAAATTCCGATTGCACATGGAGAAGGTCGTTATTTTGCAGACGCTGAAACTTTAGCAAACATTGAAAAAAACAATCAAGTCATTTTTAGATATTGTGATGAAAAAGGAGAAGTTGGAAATGCAACACCCAATGGTTCAACTAATCATATTGCAGGCATTTGCAACGAAGGAAGAAATGTTTTTGGCATGATGCCTCATCCGGAAAGAGCAACTTCAAGTATTTTAGGAAATGAAGATGGAATGCTATTATTTAAAAGTTTAATGAATAATTAAAAACATAAAATATGAAAAACCTACTTTTAATTTGTTTCATGTTATTGGGTTTTGCCGTTAATGCACAACAACCTCAAACACCAGTTTTGTGGAAATTTGATGTTAAAAAATCAGCAGAAAATACCTACACAATTTATTCAACTGCCGCTATTGAAAAAGGCTGGCATGTTTTTACAACCGATCCAGGTGGCGACGGATTATTAATTCCTACAGCAATCAATATTGATGAAAACAAAGTTGTAACTATTTTAAAACCATTTGCATTGGAAGGAAAATTCATTACCCATGATATGGAATTTGTTGGTAAGGTCAATTATATTGAAGGAATTGGACAATTTACAATCACTGTAATTTCTAAAACAGCAACTACCTTGAAAGGAACATTAACGTATCAATGTTGCAACGAAAAAATGTGCTTACCTCCAACAGACGTGCCTTTTAGTGTAGAATTAAAATAAAAAAAATTATGATTTTCAAAAAACGAGCAATATTCTTTTCTTTAATTTTAATAGCAACTTTTACATTTGCACAAGGGCAAGGGCCTAAAAAAGTAACTCTTTCAACAAGTACAAAAATAATTTCTGAAACAGAAGCAGAATTAACCATTAAAGCTAAAATTTTTAAAGGCTGGCATTTGTATTGTTATAACCCTGGAGGAGATGGTATGTTGATTGCTCCGAAAGTTACTTTTGAAAAAAATCCTAACATTACCTTAGTTGGAAAAACAACTGAAAACGGAAAAAAAATAACCGAAGAAGTGAATGGTGTTGGAACGTTATTTTATTTTGAAAATGAGGTAAAATATATTCAGAAAGTAAAATATAAAAAGCTTGATAAAATTAAAGCTTCATTGTTTTATCAAACCTGTGATCATGAAACTTGTGAAAGAGAAACAACTGAAAATGTGGTTTTTGATATGACAAAGGCAGACGAAAGCAGCGTGGCAAATAAAGAGGATTCATCAAAAAAAGTAGATTCAGTAGCAGTGGCTGCAACAGCTTCAAGAGATACTGCATCAAAAACAGCAGACCAAAATGTTGACACAACAGCTGTTGCACAAGCAAATACAACAGGAACCACAACAACTGTTTATGGAGATTATGGAACACCAGTTGGCGATTGTGGGGAAATACAAAAAGGCGAATTGTCTGTTTGGACTGCTTTGATGTATGGATTATTAGGAGGATTGGCTGCATTATTTTTCCCATGTACTTTACCAATGATTCCTATGACAATTAGTTTTTTCTTAAAAGGTTCTGGTGATAAAAAGAAAGGAGTTCAACGTGGAATAATGTATGGTTTCTTTATCTTTTTGGTTTATTTCTTATTGAGTTTGCCCTTTTTATTTTTAGGATGGGGAGGAAATGCGTTACATTCATTCTCAACAAATGTGTGGGTGAATTTAGTATTCTTTGTCATTTTTATCGTCTTTGCTTTCTCTTTATTTGGATACTACGATATTAGTTTGCCATCATCAGTTTCAAGCAAAATAGATGCGAAAAGCAGCATTAGCAGTGTTGGTGGTATATTTTTTATGGCATTGACATTGGCAATAGTTTCTTTCTCGTGCACGGGTCCAATTTTAGGATTGGTACTAGGAAATATTAGCAATTCAAAATTAATTACACCTGCCATGTCTGGTTTTGGAATTGGCTTAGGAGTGCCTTTTGCCTTGTTTGCCATGTTTCCTAACTTATTGAAAGCTTTGCCAAAATCAGGAGGCTGGTTAACCGTATTAAAAGTTGTTTTTGGTTTTATTGAATTAGCATTTGCATTGAAATTTTTATCAAATGCCGATTTAGTGAAACAATGGGGTTTTTTAAAACGTGAATTATTTATTGGTTTATGGATTATCGTTTTAATTTTATTAGCCTTATATCTTTTAGGAAAATTAAAATTCAAAGAAGACCCAACATTTAAAAGTACTGGCGTAATGAAAGGGTTGGCTATTTTTTCAATTGTTTTTGCTGGCTATTTATCATTAGATTTTTTTGGAAAAGAAATTAGTTTAGTCAGTGGTTTTCCACCTCCAAAATTTTATAGTTTTTTCCATAAAGAAGAAAAATTACAAAAAGGAAGCAATGCACGTGTACATAATTTAAAAGGCATAAATGTTTATTTATATTTAGAAGATGCGATTGCAGAAGGTAAAAAACAAAATAAACCAGTTATGATTGATTTTACTGGTTGGGCATGTGTAAACTGTCGTAAAATGGAAGAAAATATTTGGACAAAATCATCTGTTAATAAGCTTTTGAGCGACCAATACATCATAGCATCATTGTATGTTGATGAACAAATTGAATTGCCTAAAAACGAACAATTTGCATCTCCATTTTTAGATAAAAAATTTGCAACAACCGTTGGAGACAAATGGTTTGATTTATCATTACGACATTTTAAATCGGCTACACAACCTTTTTATGCCTTAATAGATCCTGTAAACAACAGAATTTTAAATACACCAAGAGGTTTTACACCAAATGAAAGCGACTACACTAAATTTTTAGAATGTGGCTTGACTAATTACAAGAATTTGAGATAAATTACAAAAAAGCCAAAACTAGAAATTCATGTGAAAGATTTTTAGAGCATGATAATAGAATATTAGCAGCTTTTCAAAAGAAAAACAAAGGATAAAAAAATTAATGTCAATGAAATCCATCGAACGCTTTTTATTGTCTAAACATTTCCAAATTTTCCTTTTTTTAGTGAGTTGGATATTTGTGTTTGCTATTTATTTTCCTGGTCATAAAGCTATGCTTATCGATGATGGTATTTCGGGTTTGTGGGAATTTAAAAAATTGGGTTTTAACGGATATTTACATTCCTATGGAATGAAAAGCTTTTATTATGGCTACTTTGGATTTTTAGCCATAGTCTATTTTTTATTTGGCACCAATCCTTTAGGATGGTTTATTGTTTTTAGTTTTTTACATGCCTTAAATACTACGTTTATATTCAAGGCATTTCAAAAGTTGTATGCAGTATTTTCCTTACAAAATGGACAATGGATTGCTTTTTTAGGAGCCATTTTGTTTTTAGTTTCGCCCTATCAATCAGAAAATGTGATATGGGCAGCTACATCACATTATTCGCTCACCCTTTTTGTATTATTATTTGGAATTAATTGGATTTGTGATTTCATGAACAGTGGAGCTAGTATAAAATCAATCATTGTTTTTCATTCATTATTTATTTTTGCTTTACTGACTTTAGAAATTTCTTTTTTCTTTCCTGTCATTTTCTTTCTAGTGTTTTTGATCATTTTGGTTCAACAAAGTAATAAATCAAAAGCAATTCCTTATTTATTCAAAATCGCTTGCCTGCAAATTTTTTTTATAGGAATCTATCTTTTTATTTATCATTCAATATATGGCCATTGGATTCCAAGTAGATATGATCAACCACATTCTTTAAGTGTAGCTAAACTCACGACTACTTTTGCTCAACAAACCGTGAAATTATTTTCATTTATTCATTTTTCAGAATACAAAACGCGTGAAATCATTTATCAATTTTGTGAACATTGGAAAAAAATAGGTCTAATTTTAGGAACTATTTTCTTGGCAATTTCTTTGTTTGTTTTCAAAAAAGACAAATCAAAAATTTTATTACTTTTGTTTTTTATCATTTCGGGAATCATCCTTCTCTATCCTTTTTTAGAGAGCTATTTTATGTATTTGTTCAGAATCGAAAACGATAGATATCTTTATTTTGGAAGTGTATTTTTCTTACAAGCATTCGTTTTTGTGGTGTTTTATTTTAAACCCATCATACGAATACCCGTAATATTAATTTATATAACAGCATTTGTTTATTTTATTTTTCCTTCGGTAAAAGCAAGACGAACGAGTGCTAAGCTTTATTATAATTACATTCAAAAATTCCCAGAAGTCAAAGGGGGTAAATTGTTTTTATTAAATGTACCAAACTACTGTGCTGATGTTTATGAGTTTAGAGCTAAGCCAAGATTGCCCATTTCCATAGAAGCGGAATATGGAATTGATATATCAAAAAAAATAATTCAAGTTGCATTCTATAGCTCAGTTTCTGAAAACGATAGTTTTGAAGTGAAAAGAATAAATGATACTACACTTTTTGTAAAAACAAAAACAAATGGTACTTGGTGGATGAACGAAAGTATTGGTTTGACGAATTATGAAAATGAATATTATCGATTAGAAAAAGATGAATGGGGAGGCTATTATTTATTTTTTAAAAAACAATTGAATGCTGCGGACAAAATTTATTATTATTCAAACGGTCGATTTATTTGCATTCATTAATCTATAAAATAAGATTGCTAAACGCATTCCTAATTTTTTCCGATTAGAACAATTATATTTGTGTAACTTTTAAAATACTAAATGAAGAAACTACTATTTTTATGCGTCATATTATCATCTCTAAAAATATTTGCCCAGCAAGGAAATTTATCAGGTGATTTAATGATGTCAATGAATTTTTTCCAACGAGATACCAATATTAAAGCAGCAGGAAATCCTTTATACGATAATCTTTTAAGCGGTGGTGAAGGCTGGTTAGGATTGCGTTACAGTGGAAATGGATTTACAGGAACGGTTCGTTTCGATGGATTTAATAACTCAAATCTTCAAAAACCAACGTCTGCATTGACAGCAGCTGGTATTGGAATGTTTAGTTTAAGTAAAGAATATAAAAATATGACGATTACTGCTGGACATATTTATGACCAAATTGGGAGTGGAATTATTTTTAGAGCATATGAAGACAGGGGTTTATTGATAGACAATGCGCTATTTGGAATGCATTTAAAGTATAAAATCAATAAAAATTTAACAGCTAAAGGTTTTACAGGACAAACAAAAAATTTGTTTGAACGATTTAATCCTGTAATAAAAGGAGCAAATGTAGAAGGTGATTTTGATTTAGGAAAAAAAGCACACGTTACTCCAGGAATTGGAATTGTAAACAGAACCATGGACCAAGCCAGCATGGATTATATAGTGAATACAATTAATGCATTGCCCTTATCTGGACGCTTTGCCCCCACCTATAATAATTTTGCAGCAACTTTTTACAACACCATGAATTATGGAGATTTTAGCTGGTATGTTGAAGCAGCCTCAAAATCAAAAGAAGCCGCTAATTATGGAACTACTTTAAAAAATCTAAATGGAACTGTTCTATATTCAACATTAGGATTTGCGAAAGCAAAGTGGGGTTTAAATGCATCCTTTAAACGTTCAGAAAATTTTGAATTAAGAACATCACCAAAAGAAATTTTATTGCAAGGTATTTATAATTGGCAACCCATTATTGCGCAAATTCGTCCCCAACGATTAATAGCTCGGTACACACCACCATCACAATTTTCAGAAATTGGGGGGTCATTAAGTGGATTATTATCACCCAATGAAAATATTTCAATCAATGCATCTTATACAAAAATTAATTCGTTAGATACAGGTGCCACGTTATTCAGAGAAGTTTTTGCAGAAGCTGAAATACGAAGTGTAGAAAAATTTATTTTTCATTTTGGAGCACAATATTTAGTATATAATCAATTTATTTATCAACAAAAAGTAAATAAAGAAGAGTACCCAGATGTAAACGCGATTACGCCATTTGTAGAAGTTATATATAAAATTAATAATAAAAAATCGATTAGAACTGAATTGCAATACATGCATACTAAACAAGATTATGGCTCATGGGCTTTTGCTTTAATAGAATTTAATATTGCCCCTAAATGGAGTTTTGCCTTATCAGATATGTATAATATTGCTCCTAATAAAGTGCATGTAAAAAAAGCACTTCATTATCCAAATGTATTTTTAGCACGCTCTGTAGGGCCTCATCGTTTTACTGCACAATATGTGAAACAAGTGGATGGAATTAATTGCACAGGTGGTGTTTGTAGATATGAACCTGCATTTAGTGGCTTTAAATTAGGAATTATTTCAACTTTTTAAAAAATAAATTATGAATATTAAACATAGAATTTTTATAGGTTTTGGAATATTAACTGTTTTTGCTTGTGTAAAAGAACAAACTCCTGCAGGATTAATTTTAACAGAAAGTGTATTGTTTAATGACAGTACGTATAGCATTGGAACAATTCCAACACCTCAAACGAAGACTATTTTAATAGAGGAGGCAACAGGAGTACATTGTGTTAATTGCCCTGCCGGTGCAGCTGAAATACAGCAATTTAAAAATCAAAATCCAAATAGAATATTATCTGTTGCTGTTTATTCTGATGGATTTAATGATTTTCAAGCACCTTCAAAATATAATTTCAAAAGTCAAGATGCAAATGACTTGGTTAAGTATTTAGGTGGAGATCCTCCTAAGCCATCTGCTGCAATAAATAGGTCATTAAAAGGTGCAAATGATTATTTTTATTATAGATCAGAATGGTCAAGTGTAATAAATAATTTTATTTCGCAAACAACTCCTGTTAATATTGATTTTTCAACATCAGAAGCAAATAATCTTTTATCTGTAAAAACAAAAATTACTTTTACAGAAAGTGTAAATACTCCTTTATCTATTTCTCTATTTTTAATAGAAGATGGAGTTATAGATTTACAAGATTCTTCAGGAAAAGTTATTGAAGATTATGAGCATAATCATATTTTAAGAAAAATAATTACACCTGTTTCAGGTTCTACTTTTTTTGAAAATAATGTAACAATTAGCAAAGGAACAGTACTTGAAAGAAAGTTTTATAATATTAAGTTACCTATAAATATTTTAAATAAAGTAAATTGTAAGTTAGTCTGTTTTATAAGTAAAGTTGGCAACAAAGAAATTATACATGCTAAAGAGATTGATTTGCTTTAAAGGCAAATAAGAATACTATTTTTTAGCAAAAGCGTTTTTCTATTAAAATTAGAAGAATAAATTTATTTTTATTAGACTAAAATATCTTTTTATAGCTACAGATATTTTTTTTAAAATTATTGACCTTAATGTAAAATAGTGTAAAGCGCATATTTTGAAAATGAGGCATTTGTAAAAAGATATAATTAATAATAATTTATTAATTGAAATTACTTTTTGCTTTCAAGTAACAAAATATCAGCGAAAAATTAAATGGATTTCGCCTATTTTAAATCACAAACAATCTTAAAATTGGATGCTATGGAAAATTTATTTTTCCCTTAATTAATTAAATAAAGCCATGAAACTATAATTTTAGTATATAATATGTCATAGAAGATTCAAAATATGGAATACTTGGCTGCTCTGAAATACTAAATTATAGGTGCAGTATGAAATAAGCTAACTGTATTAAGTTAATAATGTCTTGATTTTTAGCATGAGTTTTCTTTTTACAAAGAATTGACTTAATTCTTTAGCATAAATCAGAGTTCCAATATTGATTAGAATTAAGGTGAAATAAAGTCCTTCGTATTAAATAAATTCGTTAGATAAAAATAAATAAATAATGAAAAGACAATACCTGCTATTGCTAAATATTAGAATAATAACGATCATTTCATTTTTTTGTTTTTTACCTTTTTTGTCAAATGGACAAGCTTCAATTTTAATTAGTACAGGAGGAACTGTAAATGTAAATAACGGGGATAATTTTTATGATGCTGGTGGATCAACTGGAAATGATAATAATATAACTTATGTTATTACACTAATGCCAGCGCTACCCAGTGAAAAAGTAGCTTTAGAATTTACATATTTTAACACCTACTATTCAGGAAATAATTTAGGAGATTATGTTGAAATTTTTGATGGCACAACGGTTACAGCGAATCAATTGGCTCAAATTACAGGAGATTTTAATACATCGCCGGCAAGTAATGGTTTACGAGTAAATGCAATAGGAGGGATACCAGCAGTAACATCCCCAGGTATTTTTTCTGCCTCTAATGCTTTAGGTGCTCTTACTATTCGATTTAAAAATAATTATGCTACCACCGCAGCAGGATTTGCCGCGATTATAAAAACGTATAAAACATTAGGTAATCCAGGGTGTAATATTAGTTTATCTGGTAGTAGTAATAGTGTTTGTCCTGGACAACCAGTAGCATTAACTGCAATTGGAAATATAGTAACAGCACCATTAAGCAACAATTTTAATAGTGGTGCAATAGGAGCAGGATGGTCTTCTACAGTTTCTGCTTCATTTGCAAATCCAACATGTGCCGTTACTGGTTTTGATGGTGTACCACACGCATCCACTTTTTTATGGATGTCAAATGTGGCTTTCCCAAGATCTTTAGCATCAAGTGGATTAAATGTTGTTAATGGAGGAACCATTTCATTTGATTACAGACAAGCAATTCAAGCTGGAGCGTCTCCTTGTGAAGGTTCAGATGTTAATGGAAGTGGAAGCACCGCGGAGGGAGTTTATATGCAATATTCTACCAATAGTGGATCAACTTGGACAACATTTAATTATTTATTTCCAAGAGATGACAATCAAAACGGCTTTGGTGGTTATTATCCTGGAACAGGAAGATATGTTGAATCTTGGAGAAATATTATAGTTCCTATTCCTGCAGCTGCAGCCACAACAAATACAATGTTTAGATTGCATCAACAAATAGGAACAGGGAATACCTTTGATAATTGGGGATTAGATAATATTTTGGTTTCCTCTCCTGTAGTTTCTACAATTACAATAACAAATTTGGCAACAGGAGCGGTTGTCGGAACTTCAACTACTTCGCCTTTTACCGTTAATGTAAGTCCAACAACCACTACAACTTATAGAGCAACCATTACTGACGGCACAACATCATGTTTTTATGATTTTACTGTTAATGTAGGATTGCCCAATGCTACTATTTCTTATCCTAGTTCACCTTATTTAAATACGATAAGTACTTCTCAACCAATAACACTTACAGGAACTACAGGGGGAACTTATTCTGCTATTCCAGCTGGATTGAGTATTAATGCTGCAACAGGAGCAATTATTCCTTCCACAAGTAGTATTGGTATTTATACAGTAAAATACTCAATAGCAGCTTCAGGTGGTTGCCCTGCTTTTAGCACAATTACTACTGTAGAAATAATAGGTCCTTCATGTGGAAGTTGTTCTAATCCAACATGTCCAATTGGAGTTTCTTCTAATTACTCAAATGCATATACTGATCATTTAAATAATTGTAATACAGGAATCGGTTTAGTAGGTCCAGCAACGTATACTTCCTATCATACTGTTGTGGTAGGTTCATCTGGTGTTTTAGGAGTTGTAGCGTCTGCCAATTTTTTTGGAAGTGGTTCTTGCCCGGCTAACCGAGCATTTAAATTGTATCCACTTGGATCATGTGGAGTTGCATCAAGTGCTATCTCTCCAAGTATTGCAAATGCTAATGGATCTCCTGTATCTAATCCAGAATGGTCGGGTTTGATTTCCGGAGCCACTTATATATTAGTTGTTACACATGTTGTTACAGCAGGATGTCAGATGAATGATATATGCCAATCATACTACTCTCCAAATCCCCCCGTAACTTGTAATACTTGTGCAAATCCATCATGTCCTGTTTCTTCTATAACAACAAGTTCGGCTGCCCTTGGCCAAACAGGAATTACTACAACAATGGCTTCTGCTGGAAATCAATTAAACATTAGTTTATTACCTGGCGATACCGCTAAAATATGTGTACCGGTTACTGTGCCAGCTGGCTCAACAATTTTAGGTTTTAAACAAAGAGGAAGTGGTTCTCCTGGAGGTTGTACGTCACCAACTGAAGAAATAATGACCTATGAACTTAATCCAGCAACAGCTTGTAACAGCTCTGCTATTTTGCCTAATGTTACAAATGCTTCATCAGTTGCAAGTGGATTTAATCCTCAATGGAATAATTTAACACCTGGAAATTATGTATTGTGTTTTAAAATAGAGGTATCTAATTTTGCATTATGTTCATTATATGATTTACAAAATTTAGGATACTATAATGTAATACCTCCATGTTCAAATCCAGTTATTACTACTGAACCTGTTGTTACTCAAACTAAATGTCAAAATAGTACTCCAACCAATATTTTTGTAATTGCTACTGGCACAAGTTTAACTTATCAATGGTTTTCTAATACGAGTAATACCAATGTAGGAGGTACATCCATTTCGGGTGCAACTTCATCCTCATTTACTCCTTCTACTTCTACATTGGGAACTACATATTATTATTGTATAGTTTATAGTGCAGCTTGTTCTACAAAGACAATTGTTTCAATCATAACAGTGAATCCAAATGTGATACCAACATTTACACAAGTAGCACCTATTTGTTCAGGTGGTATTTTGAGTGCATTACCAACAACATCAACCAATGGAATAACAGGAAGCTGGAGTCCATCATTGAATAGCACCACTACAACAACCTATACGTTTACGCCAACCGCCGGATTGTGTGCAACTACGGCAACAATGACCATAACAGTGAATCCAAATGTGATACCAACTTTCACACAAGTAGCACCTATTTGTTCAGGCGGCAGTTTGAGTGCTTTACCAACAACATCCACCAATGGAATAACAGGAAGCTGGAGTCCATCATTGAATAGCACCACTACAACAACCTACACGTTTACGCCAACCGCCGGATTGTGTGCAACTACGGCAACAATGACCATAACAGTAAATCCAAATGTGACCCCAACATTTACACAAGTAGCACCTATTTGTTCAGGTGGTATTTTGAGTGCTTTACCAACAACATCCACCAATGGAATAACAGGAAGCTGGAGTCCATCATTGAATAGCACCACCACAACAACTTACACGTTTACGCCAACCGCCGGATTGTGTGCAACTACGGCAACAATGACCATAACAGTGAATCCAAATGTGACCCCAACTTTTACGCAAGTAGCACCTATTTGTTCAGGCGGCAGTTTGAGTGCTTTACCAACAACATCCACCAATGGAATAACAGGAAGTTGGAGTCCATCATTGAATAGCACCACCACAACAACTTATACGTTTACCCCAACCTCAGGATTGTGTGCAACTATGGCAACAATGACCATAACAGTGAATCCAAATGTGACCCCAACTTTTACGCAAGTAGCACCTATTTGTTCAGGCGGCAGTTTGAGTGCTTTACCAACAACATCCACCAATGGCATAACAGGAAGTTGGAGTCCATCATTGAATAGCACCACCACAACAACTTATACGTTTACCCCAACCTCAGGATTGTGTGCAACTACGGCAACAATGACCATAACAGTTGGCAATCCAATAAAAGTTAACAAAATTGACATTATTCAACCTAATTGTTTAGGAACTAGTTTAGGAACAATAAATATTAATGCCTTTGGAGGAGTTGGTATTTTAAATTATACTACTGGAACTGGATTGCAAACTAGTAGCACATTTACAGGATTAACTCCAGGTAATTATACCATTACGATTGTAGATGCTATAGGATGTACTGCAACTTCAACTGCAACCATATTTCAACCAATTCCAATAAATATAATTCAAGTAAATTTATCAGTAACATCTTGTGATGACAAAAGTAATTTAGAAATAATTATATCAGGCGGAACACCACCGATAACATATAGCATAAATACAATTGGTGTAACCAATAATACAGGATATTTTGTTGGTTTAAATCCAGGTTCATATATCATAAATGTAGCAGATGCAAATGGTTGTACTGATAAAATTTTATATAATTTATCGAAGCCAACTCCTCTTAAAACTACATTACAATTTATTTCAAATGGTAGTTGTTTAAAAGAAAATATTGGAAATATTTTGTGTACTACTTTGGGAGGTGTAGCACCATATAAGTATACGTTGAATCCGGGAAATTTAAACTCAAATAATGGTGATTTTTACAATTTAAATAGAGGAGAATATGAAATTACCACCACTGATTCAAATGGTTGCACAACAAATAATTCTATTATAATAAAGGGGACTCCTTGTTGTGATGAGTTATATATACCTAATGCATTTACACCGAATAATGATAATAATAATGATGAATTTACATTTCTAAATGCTTTAGAAACTGATATTGAACTGATTGATTTTGTAATTGTAAACAGATTTGGCAATTTAGTATTTAAGGCTAATCATTTTTATGATAAATGGGATGGAAAATATAAAGGAGTGGGTTGTGACATGGGAACTTATTTTTATATGCTTAGATATAAATGTTATACTTCAGGTGAAATTATAATAAAAAAGGGGGATATAAATTTATTGAGATAGCAGATTACCTATGTTATAAATAAAATTCGTTGAATTGACTTAAAAAATTTATATCCGTTAATACCCATCTCAATAGGTGCTTTTGAAAATAATCTACTTTACATGATTAAATAATAAAGAATATAATGACAGTATAGATATAAAGTTGTGGGAGATTTTTAAAAGACAGACAAACTAACTCAACATCAAAATGCATATAAGAATAGCATGAATAATAGTTAGAGATAGAATATGAAAAGCTTTTAAACTAAAATCTTCAACATAAACGGTTGAATAATATACTGTCAGGCATCCCGTAATTTGCCAAGGTAAGACGTAGCAAACTTGTTAAGACTACGAGAGAGCATAAGATTCATTCTGACAAAAACTTAAATTTTTCTAAAATGAAAAAAGTATTTTTAGCATTAACAACAATAATAATTGTTGGTGCAAGTTGTAATAAAAATAGTGTTACAACTCCAAGTGCAAACACAAAAGCGAATGAGCATATAAAATATGCTAACAAAAAAACTAAAAATCCTCCTAAAGGACCTGTTTATGACAGAAGACCTGATTGGGTTGAAGACGGTAACAAAGTTAAATGTCCAGATAGCGGAACACAATGTTCAGTTGCCAAAGGTTCTGCAAGTGCAGCACAACAAGCTCAACTTGATATTGCTAATAATTATATTACACAAAAGAATGGCAATGCTTATTTCACAACAGAAGATTGGTATTTATTATTTGATGAAGTAAATTCTATGGAAGGTATGTTAGAACAAATTCAAAATAATACTATCCATTTAGTGAAATTAAATAGTGCTGATACTTATGAAACATTTGGTCTATCAACTGCTAATATATCAGCTGAAGCAAATGCAAGTAATACTGTTTATGTATGGAAATTTTAAATTACAAAACCTCCTATCAAAAAATCCTGATAGGGGGTTTTTTTATCCTCACTTTTTTTTCATGTAATACAAAAAATAAAAACCTTGAATATAATTCGTTAATAATTGATAGTGTATTTTCAAAATTAAATTCAGAGAAGTTATTGAATTATGATTGGTCAGCAGGGTTTCATATGTTGAAAATGGGAGAACAGAAATATTTAGTATCCCAAAAAAATGATAACGAATTTATTATACATAATTTATTGTTGGGTATTGAAAAAGCGATCATTAAAACAGATTCACCAATTCATGGTTTTTCAGTAGGAGATTCTTCGATATATTATTTGCCAAACAACTCAAATCAAATAGTAAAAATATTTTTTTCTGATACACTTTTTAAAAAAAATAAAATCACTTATTTTACATATAAATCTTTTTTTGGGGATTCTTTTTTTGTAGCATCTAATTTTGCGTCTTCAGTTCGTTATAATTATAATACTTTAGCAATACCTTATGGCAATAAAACTCTTAATGAAAGCTATTTAGACACTTTTGGAATTTTACTACTAACAATTAAAGGCGAAAAAATAGAATTAAAAAAAATTGCTAAAGTAGAACCGAATCCTAATCTAGGTTTTGAATATTTAATAAAATCGATTACCTCATTTAATTCTAAAACAGATGATATAATTTATACTTATCAAAAAAGCAACAAGTTATATAAATATAATTTAGACAATAACAAACTAGATTCAATAACAATTGATGATTACTCGTTTCAGGCTTTTGATTCAAAGAAAAAGTCA
This sequence comes from Chitinophagaceae bacterium, assembly GCA_044353665.1. Classification (GTDB taxonomy): domain Bacteria; phylum Bacteroidota; class Bacteroidia; order Chitinophagales; family Chitinophagaceae; genus OLB11. Next base: position 29,404 of record JBILBN010000008.1, read on the forward strand.
AACATGACATATTTAAGAAAATACGTACTTAATAATGATAAAAATTCAAAAATTATTTGTGATGACTCTTCAAATATCTACCTAATAAGAAGAAATGCTTCTTCTAATATAAACAAATTCACATTTTATTATTTTGATAAAACCCTAAAATTATTAGGAAAAGAAAATGTGAACACAATTTTATTTCCTGAAATATCCTTTATCTATAATAACAAACTATATGTATCTAATAAAACGAATGGCTTTTCTATTTTTACTTTTAGGCAGCTGTAAAACACCTTCAAAAGAAAAATTATTTATCGAAGAATATAAATTAAGCAAATATGATACAATTTATATTGTTTCAAGCATCTCCTGTGGTGGATGTATAGGCGATTATTTTAAAAACAAAAACTTAAATAGAGAAAATACAATTTTAATTTTTGATAATAGTTCTACAAATTTATTCATTGAAAATCTTAAGAAATTTAAACATATAGGCATAAGTCAAAATATACTGGATAATAAATTTGACAATTTTGGGAATATTATCACATTAATAAAAGTAAAAGAAGACTATATAATGACCTCATAAGATGACAAATAGAAGTGATTGGCAATAAAGATAAAATGAGTTATAAAATCAGCATTGCACATTAAAAACTAAATAATGTTAAAAATAGTGTTCGGCATAAGTTTTAACTTGATACATCCAACCCTTTGCTTACAGTCGAGTTTAATTTTTAACAATTAGCCATTATTTTTTACACCTAATTAATGAATTCTTTAGTCATTTTGAAGATAACGGAAAGCAATATTTTATTTACTCAACAAAAATCTCGTTACCACTTTTTGTAGTTCTCTCCAAAGAATAAGTCTTGTTATAGAAGCACTGTAAGGTTCATTTTCCTGCGAAATCATTTTCACTTTAGCTTCATCTACATCCACTCTGTAAAGAATTTCTATTAAAGAGGTTCCCTTTTTTAAGATCGTTTCAATTTGTGGTTGAATTTGTGCAAATAGTTCTTCATATACTTTTTCAGCATTTCCAGAAAATGCAAATTGAATACCATATTGACCCAAGTCTTTTTGAGTTTGTGCTGCACAATCCAATATCAGTTGTGGTTTATCAAACCAAGGTTTCAAATCAGATTCTGTTAATTTTGGAATATTTTCTATGTATGTAAAGTTACCTATTTAGCTTTATTTAATTATAACAAATCATTTTAAGTCTCTTTCTGGCAAAATACTTATATTTGAGGTTCAATATTTATTATATTTTTTATGAAAAAAATAATCTTTCTTCTTGTGGCCCTGTTAAGCTTTTCATTTGCAAATGCTCAATATGAAAATACAAAAATAGAAGTTGGTCAACCAGCACCAGAATTAGAATTTCAAAACCCTAAAGGGGAAACATTGAAGTTGACTGAAATTAATAACAAACGTGTTATTCTATTAGACTTTTGGGCTAGTTGGTGTGGACCATGTAGAATGGCGAATCCAGACTTAGTGAAATTTTATAAAAAATACAGTGCAAAAAACTTCAAGAAGGCTAAAAAAGGGTTCACTATTGTTAGTGTATCATTAGACAAAACAAAAGAACCATGGATGCAAGCAATAGAAAAAGATGGTTTAATTTGGCCTTTTCACATGAGCGATTTGGGAGGTTGGCAAAGTAAAGCAGCCGCTATTTATGGCGTAATGTTTGTGCCTCAAGCATTTTTAATTGATGCTAATGGTGTGGTTATTGGAAAATATAATCGTGCCGAAGATTGCGTAAAAGATTTAGAAAAATTAATGACTAAATAAATGGATGCCGACGATTCGCACAAGATAATTATTATTACAGCTCCTTCTGGTTCAGGCAAATCTACCATAGTCAACTTTTTATTAAAGCACTTTTCAAATTTAAAATTTAGTGTGAGTGCTTGCACCCGTATGCCACGTCTAGGTGAGGTTAATGGTGTAAATTATCATTTTATTTCTGCCCAAGATTTTGAAACGAAAATAAAAGAAGATGCTTTTGCTGAATATGAAATGGTTTATCCAGGGAAATATTACGGTACCTTAAAATCTGAATTAACTTCAATATGGAATGAAGAAAAATATCCTTTAGTTGATATTGATGTACAAGGAGCAATGCGATTAAAAAAATATTATCAAGAAAATGCATTGACCATTTTTATCAAAGCACCATCTATAGAAGAATTAGAAAACCGCTTGAGAAATAGAGGCACAGAAACGGAAGAGTCTTTAAAAGAAAGAATTTCAAAAGCAACAGAAGAATTAAGTTTTTCTAATCATTTTGACCACATCATTGTTAACGACAATTTATCTTTAGCTTGTGCACAAACACAACAATTGATCGCTTTATTTATTCAAAAATAATTTTTATTTTTACACCAACATTTACATTATGTTATCTACGATATTATATATTATCATCACACTTATTCTCATTGGATTTTTTTCGGGTGTTGAAATTGCATTTGTTTCCACCAATAAATTAAATATTGAATTAAAAAGAAAGCAAGGATCTTATGCAGGCAAAGTGCTTTCTAAATTCATGGAAAATCCTGCTACGTTTATAGGTACGAGCTTGGTTGGTATTAATATATGTTTAGTAGTTTATGGTTTATTGATGACTGAGTTGACTGATGTTATGTTTAATGCCGTTGGCTTGCCTCATAATGAATATTTACGTTTGTTTTTAGACACGATTATTGCCACTATTGTGGTTTTGTTTTTAGGAGAGTTTATTCCCAAAGCAATTTTTCGTTCGAAGCCAGAAACAACACTTTCCTTTTTAACATTGCCTATTCAATTTTTTTACTATTTATTATATCCAATTGCACAATTGTTTGTTCGCATTTCAGAATTTATTTTGAAGTATTTATTTGGTGTTCGAATTAATGAAGAAAAAACAATTTTTAGTCGTGTAGATTTAGAACATTTTGTGAAACAAATGCGCACTGGTCACGATAGCGATAAAGAAGATGACAGTAATTCTGAATTATTTGAAAATGCTTTATCACTTTCAAAAGTAAAAATTAGAGAATGTCTTGTTCCAAGAAATGAAATTGAAGCGGTACCAATCAATACTTCAGTTGAAGAAGTGAAAAATATTTTCATAGAAACAAAACGTTCTAAGTTAATTGTATATGAAAATAATATTGATAATGTAGTTGGTTACTTACACAGCATTGATGCTTTAAAAAAACCAAAAGATATAAAGTCTGTTATGCACAGCATTCCTATGGTGCCTGAGACAATGATTACAGTAGATTTATTAAATCAATTTACAAAAGAAAGAAAAAGTATTGCTTGGGTCATTGATGAATTTGGAGGAACAGCAGGCATCGTTACCATGGAAGATATTTTAGAAGAAATTTTTGGGGAAATTCATGATGAATATGATGAAGAAGAATATATTGAAAAACAATTATCAACGAACGAATACATCTTTGCTGGCCGTTTAGAAATAGATTATTTAAACGAAAAATATCATTTGGATTTACCGGTTGAAGATGCAGAAACTTTGTCTGGTTTTATTATAGAAAATCACGAATCAATTCCAAAACAAAAGGAGCGCATTATTATTGGCAATTATGAATTTGTAATGCTTCATGTTTCTGATACAAGAATTGAAACCGTGAAAGTGAAAAGTTTACTAGGCAAAAAATAAGTAAATGATTTTAAAATTTCCATTAAATTTACACTATGAAAATTGCAGAATTAAAACAGAAAATTTGTATAGAAGTAGATGGATTAGACAAATCTACACTAGAAGATATTTATGGACTAATTCAGAATAGATTGCATGAAAAAGATGACATTGAAGAATGGGATCATCTCTCATTAGAATTTCAAATTAGTTTAAAAGAAGCTATTGCAGATGTAAAAGCTGGAAATGGAATTCCTCACGAAACCATAATGTCAACTTATCGAAAAAAATATGCCCTCTAAAAAAAAGATTACTTGGTCTTCTCAAGCAGAACAAGATTTTGCTAAAATTTTAGATTATTTACATTTTAGATGGAACAACAAAGTAGTCAATCATTTTATAGATATTACTTCACAAACAATGGATAGAATTCAACTCAATCCTACTCAATTTCAATCTGTATTTAAGAAAGAAAAAATAAGAAAAAGTATTTTAACGAAACAAAACACACTCTATTTTAAAGAAAATAAAGATGAAATAATAATTGTCAGAATTTTTGATACACGACAAAATCCATCTAAACTTAAACTAACGTAATAATGAAAGCAATGATATTAGCTGCCGGTTTAGGCACTCGTTTAAAACCCTTTACAGACAATCATCCTAAAGCATTAGCAGAAGTAAATAATAAACCCATTTTATTGCGAAATATAGACTATTTACGAAGGTTTGGAATAGGTGAAATCGTCATCAATGTACATCATTTTGCAAATCAAATTATTGATTTTATTCAAGAAAACAATATTCCTAATATTTTAATTTCGGATGAAACAGCTATGGTTTTAGAAACTGGTGGTGGCTTAAAAAAAGCATCAAACTTATTAGAAGATAGCAATCCGTTTGTGTTGATGAATGTTGATATTTTAACGAATTTGGATTTAGGTAAAATGATTGCGTTTCATAACGAAAAAACTCCGTTAGCAACATTAGGGGTTAGCAAACGGGAAAGCACTCGTTGTTTTTTATTTAATGAAAAAAATGAATTGTGTGGCTGGCGAAATAAAAACACAAACGAAGAAAAAATCAGTAAAACAGATACCAACTACAATGAATTTGCGTTTAGTGGCATTCACATCATCCATCCTTCTATTTTTAAATTGATGAAACATGAAGGTAAGTTTTCTATGGTAGATGTCTATTTAGAATTAGCAAAAACAGAAACGATATTAGGTTATGATCATACTGGTTCGCATTTAATTGATGTGGGTAAACCTGAAAGTATCTTAAAAGCAGAAACTATTTTTAAGTAGAACTTGTGTAATTTCGCTTTGTGACAAAAGAAGAATTTTCAATCGTACAGCCCTCGTTGCCTAACAAGCCAGGCATTTACAAATATTTTGATGCTACCGACAAAATTATTTACGTGGGTAAGGCTAAAAATTTGCGCAAACGGGTTATTTCTTATTTCAATAAAATTTCAGATTATTATAAAACAAAAAAGCTCGTTTCTGAAATTAAACGAATTGAGTTTACCATTGTTAATAGTGAACAAGATGCTTTATTATTAGAAAATTCGCTCATCAAACAATATCAACCAAAATATAATTTGGTTTTAAAAGATGATAGAAGCTACCCACACATTGTTATAAAAAACGAGCCCTTTCCAAGAATTTTTATCACTCGAAAAATGATTAAAGATGGTTCGCAGTATTTAGGACCTTACACCAATGTAGCACAAGTTTACTCTTTGCTAAATTTGATAAAACAAACCATTCCATTAAGAACTTGTGCCTTAAATCTTACACCAAAAAATATTGAAAAAGGAAAATTTAAAGAATGTTTAGAATATCATTTGGGCAATTGCAAAGCGCCTTGTGTAGCTTTTCAAAGTAAAGAGGAGTATGATGAACAAGTGCAACAAGCAAAAGATATTTTGAAAGGAAAGTTAGGCGACACCATTAAAAATTATAAAAAAGAAATGATGGAAAAGGCTTCAAATTTAGAATTTGAAAAAGCTGAAATCATTAAGAAAAAAATTGAATACCTTCAAAGCTACCAAAGCAAATCCATTATTGTAAATACTCGAATTGACAATGTAGATATTTGCTCAGTTGTTTCCAATGAAAAATATGCTGCTGTCAATTTTATGATTATTGTTCAAGGAACAATTATACATACACATTCTGTTACTATTACAAAAACGTTACAAGAATCAGATGAAGAAATACTAGTGCCCATTTTATGTCAACTTCGTGAAAAATATAAAAGTACTTCAAAAGAAATCATTATTCCATTTGAAATTGCAGTTGATGATGAATTAATAGTAACTGTTCCTAAAGGTGGCGACAAAAAGAAATTATTAGAATTGTCATTGCAAAATGCCGAATACATGATGCAGGAGCATAAACGCAAATTAACACTTAACCTATCAGAAAATACTGATGAGCAAAATAACGCATTAATTGAACAATTGAAAATTGATTTACAACTAACAGAAATTCCCGACCATATTGAATGTTTTGACAATTCTAATTTTCAAGGAAGTTATCCTGTAGCTGCTATGGTTTGTTTCAAAAAAGGAGTGCCATTCAAAAAAGAATATCGTCATTTTCATATAAAAACCGTAGCGGGCATTAATGACTTTGCCAGCATGAAAGAAATAGTTTACCGTCGCTATAAAAGGGTACTAGAGGAAGGTAAACCCATTCCTAAATTAATTATTATTGATGGAGGTAAAGGACAGCTTAGTTCGGCGTTAGAGTCTATTAATGAATTGGGATTACTAGGTAAAACAACTGTGGTAGGTTTAGCTAAAAATGTTGAAGAAATATTTTATCCAGGCGATTCGGAATCCTTAAAATTGCCTTATCAAAGTGCCACATTAAATTTAATTAAACGCATACGAGATGAAGTACATCGTTTTGGAATCACCTTTCATCGATCTACTCGAAGCAAAGGAATTATTAACAATGAACTTGAAAAAATAAATGGTATTGGAGAAAAAACAGCCAATGATTTATTGAAACATTTTAGGTCAGTGATAAAAGTAAAAAATGCTACCGAAAAAGATTTAGAAAAAATTGTTGGGCTATCAAAAGCGCGAATCATTAAACAATATTTTATTAATTTAAGCTAATAATAATTTTAATAAGATACAAACACACTACCAATTTCAATTCTTATATTTGCGCTCAATGAAAAAAATAACACTGTTTGTAGCTTTCCTTTTTTCGGCTATTTTTTGCTTTGCTCAAGTTGATAGTTTAGACATTAAAATTGGACAAATGATTATGGTAGGCATGTCTGGGAAATCGGCAAATAAAAATTCAGATGTAATAAAAGATATTAAAAAAGGAATTGTTGGTGGTGTTTTATTATTTGAATACAATATTAATCCAAATAAAAGTCAAGAAAATCTTTTAAAATTGACGAATGATTTGCAAGAGGCAGCTCAAATTCCATTATTTATTTCTATTGATCAAGAAGGAGGGCAAGTGAACCGTCTGAAAATGAAATATGGTTTTCCTTCAATGCCTTCTGCTCAAATCATAGGGCAAAAAAATGACTCAGCATATTCCCATAAAATTGGAAATACAATTGCAACTACTTTATCTAACTGTGGTATTAATTTAAATTTTGCGCCTGTAGTAGATATATTAAATCCTAATTGTCCTGTTTTAGGAAAACGAAATAGATGTTATTCTTCAGATGTAAAAATCATAGCGCAATGTGCCGAAATTATGATTGAAGAGCATAAAAAATTAAATATAAAAACGGCATTAAAACATTTTCCTGGACATGGAAGTAGTACAACAGATTCTCATTTGGGCATGGTCAATGTTTCCAAAACATGGAATGTAGAAGAGTTATTTCCTTATAAATATTTAATTGATGCAGAAAATGTAGATGTGATAATGACGGCACACATTATCAACAAAAAATTAGATAAAAGTGGATTACCTGCAACTTTGTCGAAAAGAATTGTAACCGATTTGTTGCGAAAACAATTACATTTTAACGGAGTAATTATTTCAGATGATATGCAAATGCATGCTATTAGTAAGTTTTATGGGTTGGAGCAAAGTTTGAAACTATCTATCAACGCTGGAGTTGACATTGTAATTTTTAGCAATAATATTGAAGGTTCAAAAGATTATACGCCTGAAAATATTCATGCTACATTTAAAAAATTAGTTTTAGAAGGAGAAATTCCCCTGTTAAGAATTAATGAAAGCTATAACCGAATCATCGCTTTGAAAAAAAGTAGATAATTTATCAATTCAAATTATTGACTTCGTTAAAGAAATTGCACCTTTGCAAAACAAAATATTAATATGAGCGATTTATATAATCAACGAGGAGTTTCATCTCAAAAAGAAGATGTGCACGAAGCCATTAAAAATTTAGACAAAGGTCTTTTTGAAAATTCATTTTGTAAAATTTTACCCGATTACATTGCCCATGATGGAAATGCATGTTGCATTATGCATGCCGATACTGCTGGCACAAAATCTATTTTGGCATATATGTATTGGAAAGAAACAGGCGATTTGTCGGTTTGGAAAGGCATTGCTCAAGACGCCATGGTGATGAATATTGATGATATGATTTGTTCGGGTGCTACCAATCATTTTATTTTATCATCAACGATTGCTCGAAATAAAAATTTAATTACGAAAGAGGTATTAACTGCGGTTATTCAAGGTTGTGACCAACTATTAAAAGAATGGAAAAATTTCGGAATTGATATACACAGTGCAGGCGGTGAAACGGCCGATGTGGGTGATTTAGTAAAAACAATTGATGTTGGTTATACCGCTTTTGCTCGTTTTGATAGAAAACATATTATTACCATTAATCCTCAACCTGGCGACGTAATTGTAGGTTTAGCTAGTTATGGTCAAGCAACTTATGAAACTGAATATAACAGTGGAATTGGATGCAATGGTTTAACGAGTGCCAGACATGATATTTTAGATAAAAGTTATATGACTCGTTTCCCTGAAAGTTATGACAACGCATTGCCTGAGCATGTTTGCTACATCGGAAAATACAAACTAACCGATTCATTTGAAAATGGATTAACTATCGGTAAAATGTTGTTGTCACCAACTCGAACTTTTGCTCCAGTAATTAAGCAAGTAGTTGATCATTTTGGTTCGGAGATTAGAGGAATCGTACACAACACGGGAGGTGGACAAACAAAATGTATGAAATACATCCCAGGTAATGTTCGAATGATTAAAGATAATTTATTACCAATTCCTAAAATCTTCCATTTAATGCAAGAAGCCTCAGGTATTAGTTTGCAAGAAATGTATCAAGTATTTAACATGGGAACTCGTTTGGAAATTTATACAAATGAAAAAACGGCTCAAGAAATTATTGCAATTTCAAACGGATTTAATATTGAAGCACAAATTGTTGGAAGAGTTGAGGCTTCAGATAAAAAAGAATTAGTGATAAAGCATAATAATATAGAAATTGTATATTAATTTCATAGTATCAACTAAATTTATAATTAATCAGTAATTATTTTTAAATTACTGCAAACCAATAGTTTAAATTTATTGTCTTTTGTAATTAAATAAATATATAATGAAGAAACTATTCATTTTTTTTACAATTTTTATTATAGCACAAGCACAAGCACAAATTTCCAATACTTTTTATGGCTTAGCTCGAAAAAATACGCCCACTAGTGAAATATTTTTAGCGACTATTAATCCCTCGACAGGTACAGTAACTAACATTAGTCCTACTTCGTTGTCTCCTATTATAAACCTCACCGGTGCTGCTTTAGACCCTTACAACAACAATTATCATTTTGTAGGATACAATCAAATGAAAACAATTAATTTATCAACTGGTTTAGAAACCAATTCGGTAATCATCAATAACCCAATTGCTAATAGTTATTTTGATAATTTTCGTTTCAATAATTCAGACAGTACATTATATGGTTTAGCAAGACGATATATTTATGATTCTGTAACAATGACTGGTTATGGCGAAGTTTATTTATCTACAATTAATACAACTACTGGAACGATTGCTCAAATTTCTCCAAATTCAATTGGGCAAGGGTATGCTTTAGCAGGAAGTGCTATTGATCCTTATCAAAAAATATTTTATTATTCTACAGGTTCTAATTTAGTGGGAGTGGATATGTATACAGGGTTAGTGTATTCAAATCCTCCAATTTCGATCATTGGTGGTGGAAATTATTTCGACAATTTTACTTACAGTTGTGTTGATACTGCTTTATATGGACTAATTCGTACAAACTACTTTTCTTATGCGTATGATTCATTAATCATGGATACGATTAAAACATTGGATTCTACTGCTATTCATTTAGGGAAAATAAATCCTTCAACAGGTTTTGTTTCAAAAATATCTCCTACAAAATTAGATCAAGGTGGATATACACTGAATGCTGGTTCCACGATAGATCCTTCTACAATGACCTATTATTACAATAATGGATATCAATTAGTTGGAGTTTCGCTCTTAACTGGGTTAAAAGTAAGTCAACAAACAATCAATAATACCAATGGCCAGTTTTTTGAATTGATGCGTATTCAATCTAATTGTTACGAGGTTAATAAACCCATTCGTCAAAATACACCTACTTCAGTTACATCTTCATTAATAAAAAATAATATTATAATTTCTCCCAATCCAACATCAGGAATGATTGAATTAGAGAACCATAGTAATATTATAAAAGTTGAAATTTATGATATGGTTGGTAAATTGGTGTCAATAAATAATTTTAATTCAACCAATCACAAAATAGATGTTTCAAGATTACACTATGGAAATTATATTCTTAAAGCCTACTCAAAAAATAATCAATATTCTATTTCAAAATTTATAAAAGAACAATAAAAAATTTATATTTATGCTTATTTTAAACTCGAAGAAAATATATTTTATAAATAAAAAAATCCCGAATTAATCGGGATTTTTTATGACGTATTACTACGTTAAATTTTTTAAGCTTATTTCTTTTTAGAAGCTGCTTTCTTTTTAGGAGCCGCTTTCTTTGCAGGAGCTGCTTTCTTTGCAGGAGCTGCTTTTTTTGCAGGAGCTGCTTTCTTTGCAGGAGCTGCTTTCTTTGCAGGAGCTGCTTTTTTTGCAGGAGCTGCTTTTTTTGCAGGAGCTGCTTTCTTTTTAGGAGCCGCTTTCTTTGCAGGAGCTGCTTTTTTTGCAGGAGCTGCTTTCTTTGCAGGAGCTGCTTTCTTTGCAGGTGCTGCTTTTTTTGCAGGTGCTGCTTTTTTTGCAGGTGCTGCTTTTTTTGCAGGAGCTGCTTTTTTTGCTGTTGCCATTTTTTGAATTTTAAGGTTAGTAAATAAAAGAACTTTATAAATACAAATATATAAAATATTTATTTATAATTACAAAATAGATACTAAAGTTTTTTGTTTTGTTTTTCTAAACGTAACTGTACCATCATTCAAAGCAAACAATGTAAAATCTTTACCCATTCCTACGTTTTCACCAGGATGATAAACAGTACCTCTTTGACGAACAATAATGTTACCGCTAATAGCAGCTTGTCCACCAAATAATTTTACGCCTAAACGTTTGCTGTGTGAGTCTCTACCATTCTTTACACTACCTTCACCTTTTTTATGTGCCATGACAATTTATTTTTTTGTTGTATTAAAATTTATTTACTTAAAAATTACAATGAAGTAATTTTTACTTGAGTTAATGCATCACGATGTCCGATTTTTTTCGTGTACCCTTTTCTACGTTTTTTGTGAAAAGTAATTACTTTATCGCCTTGTAAGTGATCTAAAATTTCAGCTTTAGCACTTCCAACGTTCATAGTAATAGAACCTTCGTTTGATGTCATTAATATTTTTGCTTCTACTGCGTCTCCAACATTACCTGCTAAGCGATGTACAAATATTTTGTCATCTTGTTTAACTTTAAATTGTTGACCAGCGAATTCTACTATTGCGAACATATCCTATTTTTTTTGGAGTGCAAAGATAGGTAAAAATTCTTTTCCACCAAATCAATGATGTATGTTAATAATATTTTATTAATTGTATTGAATTTGTATTTTGTGTTTAAAATTAGGTTATATCTCAATGTTATCAATAATTACATCTAATAAAACGCTGTTATATTAAAAATAAATAAATTTAAAAATAGCAAAATTTTTTTTTAAAATGATTATGCTCAACTAAAAAAACAGTCAAATATGCTTGATGTATTCGTTTTTAAAAGCTATATAAATAAAAAAACGTATGTTATAAGTTGTATTTAATATCCGATTATGGCTAAATATGGACTCCAATTTAAAATATAATCAACTGGATATAATATATTATTGCATACTCTTTGTCATATAATCTTCTACAAAATCTTTACTTTTGCATGAATGGGAATAAAATCAGTTTTAGCAAAACCGTTAGCTTCGTATATTGCAAAATCAGTTGAAAAACAAAAATTGAATGCATTGGAGGATCAACAGAAAATTTTTCTTTCGTTGATGTCTCAAGCGCAAGTTACCGAGTTTGGGAAAGAGCATAGTTTTCATCAAATTACTTCACATGAAGAGTTTAAACAAGCTGTTCCCATTAGAGATTATGAACTTTTTAAACCTTATATTGAAAAAATTAAAGAGGGTAAACAAAATATTTTATGGAAAGGGAAGCCCATTTATTTTGCTAAAACAAGTGGCACAACCAGTGGTGTAAAATATATACCTATCACCAAGCAATCTATTAGTAATCACATAGATACTGCTCGAAATATGCTATTAAATTATATGCATGAGACAGGAAATACACAATTTGCCGATGGTAAAATGATTTTTCTTTCTGGTGCACCTACCTTGGAGCGCATAGGAGGAATACCTACCGGACGTTTGAGCGGAATCGTCAATCATCATGTTCCACAATACTTGCGCAGCAATCAGTTGCCAAACTATACAACCAATTGCATTGAAGAATGGGAGGAAAAATTAGATAAAATTGTAGATGAAACCATTCATCAAGACATGACATTAATAAGTGGAATTCCACCTTGGATGCAAATGTATTTTGACAGATTACATGAAAAAACTGGAAAAAAAATCAAGGAACTATTTCCCAATTTTTCAGTTTTGGCGCATGGCGGTGTAAACTTTCAACCCTATAAAGCAAAATTATTAGAAAGCATAGGAGGTACTATTCATACGTTAGAAACGTTTCCAGCTAGTGAAGGTTTTTTTGCTTATCAAGATGCACAAAATGAAGACGGTCTTTTACTAAATACGAATAGCGGTATATATTTTGAATTTGTTCCTGCAGGTGAAATATTCGATGAAAATCCTACACGATTATCATTAAAAGACGTGGAATTAAATAAAAATTATGCGCTAATCATCAATAACAATGCAGGTTTGTGGGCATATAATATTGGAGATACCGTAAAATTTGTTTCATTAGCGCCTTATAGAATAGTTGTTACAGGCAGAATAAAACATTTTATTTCGGCATTTGGCGAACATGTTATTGCTGAAGAAGTAGAGCATGCATTATTATCTGTTGCGAAAAGACACAATATTCATATAACAGAATTTACGGTTGCGCCAAACATTGCCCAAGACAAAGGAAAAAGCTATCACGAATGGTTTGTTGAATTTGAAAACAAGCCCAATGATATATTGTCTTTTTCATTAGAAGTTGATCATGCGCTTCGGGAGAAAAATATTTATTACGATGATTTAATTAAAGGGAATATTTTACAACCACTTGTTATTCGTTCATTACCTAAAAATACTTTTATCGACTATATGAAAAGTATAGGTAAGTTGGGAGGGCAAAATAAAATTCCTCGTTTGAGTAATGATAGAAAAATTATAGCGGAAATGAAGTTTAACGATTGATTTAATTAGAATAAGTTATTAGAAGTATATATTTGTTTTAAACACCTACTTTTCATGAAAAAAATTACATTTCTATTACTTATCGTTTTATTTCATTTATCTCTATTTGCAAAAACGCTTGATCCAAAAAAGTTTGGAATTATTCCTAACACTGGAAAAAATTTAACAGATAACTTTATAGCACTTTCAAATTTAATCAATAAAGAAGGTGGAAATGTTTCATTAGTAATTCCTAAAGGGATTTATATCATCGGAAAACAATCTTTAGGAATAGATGGAGTTTATTTGAGAGGGTATGATATTTTATCACTTAAAAATTGTAATAATGTGAAAATATCAGGACAAAAAGGAACAAAATTTATTTATGCAAACAATTTAAAATTTGGTTCTTTTAATCCACAAACCGGAGAATTACACCCTACAAAATTGCCTTTTTATGACAAAAAATATATTGCTCAAATTGGATGTGCTTTAAGAACTACTAATTGCAAAAATGTAGAATTTAACAATATTGAAATTGATGGAAATGTAGTTAGTACAATTATAGGCGGACAATGGGGTGACAGTGGTTATCAACTATGGCACTATGGTGTGTATATCTCAAATTCTAAAAACATTACATTAAACAACATCAATGCACATCATTTTGCTTTAGATGGCATTTCTGTTTCAGGTTCAGGAAAAGAAGAAATGAATATTACAATTAGTAATTGCAAATTTGAATATAATGGACGACAGGGTTTTTCTTGGATTGGTGGAAAAGGAGTAGTTGCTTTTAATAGTAAATTTAATCATACCGGAAAAAGTAAAATACAATCTTCTCCGGGTGCTGGATTAGATATTGAAGCTGAAGGAGGTAATGAAGCAAATAATGGGCGGTTTGTTAATTGTGAATTTATAAATAATATAGGATGTGGAATGGTTGCAGATTCTGGTCCTAGTAAAGATATAGCGTTTACAAACTGTACTTTTATTGGTGTAAATAATTGGAGTGCTTGGGTGCAAAAACCGAGTTATACTTTTAACAAATGTACTTTTAGTGGTTCTTTTGTACATGGTTATATTACAACCAATTTTAAAGAAGCAACAAAGTTTTACAATTGCACATTTGAAGATAAAAAATATAATGGGCAAGAAGTTTATGGAGGTTATTTATTAGAATCAGATGGAAGAAAAAAAATGATTTTTGAAGACTGTGTATTTACTACTAGCAGAAAGAAAGTGATGTGGTTTAATGCAGTGTTCACAAATAATGACGAAGAAAAAGCAGTTTTTAAAAATTGTACTATTAATGTAAATAATACAAACTTAGCTCAAGGAGATTTTTATACGGTTATGCGTAAAATGATTATAGAAAACTTGACGTTGAATCAAAATTTCCCTAAAGAAAAAAAATATTATTTTAATGAAGATAACAATGTGAAAAAGGGAGTAAAAACAAACAACCTCAATAAATAATACTTTCTAATTATATTTGCAAACTCATGTGTGGAATTTCTGGCTTTATAGATTTTACAAATAAATCTGACATTACCGTTTTAAAAAAAATGAATGATACTATGTATCATCGTGGGCCAGACGGTGATGGTTTGAAAATTTATAATACGCCTAATGCTACTATAGGTTTTGGACACAGAAGATTAAGTATTATTGATTTATCAGAAGGAGGAAGTCAGCCTATGGAATACAAACAATTTCATATTGTTTTTAATGGCGAAATTTATAATTACAATGAAATTAGAAATGAACTGATTGAAAAAGGACATGAATTTCATAGCCATTCTGATACCGAAGTTATTTTGCATGCATACGAAGTTTGGGGTTTAGATTGTATTCATAAATTTATTGGCATGTTTGCTATTGTTCTTCACGATAGTGAAAAAAATGAAGTCCATTTTATTAGAGACAGAGCTGGTATAAAACCTTTATTTTATTATTGGTATAATGATTTACTCCTATTTGCTTCTGAATTAAAAGCGATTATTGAACATCCTCATTTTAAAAAAGAATTAAATATAAATGCCGTAGCAAGCTTTCTGCAATATGGTTATGTACCCAATCCACATTGTATTTACCAACATACATATAAATTAAATCCTGGTCATTTTTTACATCTAAATTTAGACACAAAAGAAAGTGTAAAACGCCAATTTTGGAATGTTTATGATGCTTACAATAAACCCGAATTAAAAATTGATTTTGTTGAGGCAAAACAAGAAACAGAAAAGCTATTGAAAAGTGCTTGTGATTATAGAATGGTAGCTGATGTTCCAGTTGGTGTTTTTTTAAGTGGAGGATATGATAGCACCTTAGTTACTGCTTTATTACAAAAAGACAGTACGGATAAAATTAAAACATTTACGATAGGCTTTAAGGACGAAAAATTGAACGAAGCCGAATATGCAAAGGATGTAGCTAAACATTTAGGAACAGACCATACTGAATATTATTGTACTGAAAAAGAAGCATTAGATATTGTACCTAATTTGCCTTTTTATTATGATGAACCATTCGCTGATAGCAGTGCAATTCCTACTACTTTAGTTAGTAAAATTGCTAGAGAAAAAGTAACCGTGGCGTTAAGTGCCGATGCAGGGGATGAAGTTTTTGCTGGTTATAATCGCTATGATTATATTATGAAATTTGGCAAAAAAATAAAAGCCATTCCATCACCTATTCGTAAAACAATGGCAAGTGTAATGAATATGATTGATGCTGATTCTATTCCTATTTTAAAAAATAAATATTTGTTTCATAGCCGTTATGAAAAAGTAAAACAATTTTTACGCCAGGCAGATGACTCAAGTATGAACCAAGTATTGAGCAAACAATTTTTACAAGAAGATATTGATAAATTATTAGTTTCTAAAACCACAAAATTGGTTTCTGCATTTGACAGTAAAGAGTTAAATGAAGATAGATATTCCACGTTGAACTATATAATGGCAATTGACTATCAAACTTATTTAGTAGATGATATTTTACAAAAAGTAGACAGGGCAACTATGACCCATAGTTTGGAAGGTAGAGAACCCTTTTTAGATCATAGAGTGATTGAATGGGCTGCACAATTACCATTAGAATATAAATATAACCATGGAATTAAGAAACACATACTTCGTGAAATAACCCATCAATATGTGCCAAAAGAAATGATGGACAGGCCCAAAATGGGATTCGGAATTCCGGTTGAACAATGGTTGAGTGTAGATTTAAAGCATTTAGTAGATGAGTTTTTTGATGAAACGTATTTAAAAAAACAAGGCGTTTTTGATTTTGTTGAAGTTAAAAAAATCATCAATGCTTTTTATAACGGGAAAAAAGAAAGAGCAGAAAAAATTTGGTTTTTATTGATGTTTCAAATGTGGTATGACAAATGGATGAAGTAAAAAAAAAGAATTTCATTTTAATTAATTCATTAGGTGGAGGAGGCGCTGAAAGGCAAGTAAGTTTACTAAGTACATTAAATGAAATAGATAAAATAATACTATTAGAACCTATAGTAAACTATCCTATTGCAAAGCAGAAACTTTGTTTTATATCAACCAAGACTAATTCAATTTTTAATAAAATTAAAATCCTTTTTACCTACCCATTTAAAATAAAAAAATTAGGACTGGATAGAAATACCAATCTGTTTTGCTTCTTACAATTTTCATATATTCTTGGATTTGTAAGTAAAATAATATTTAAGTGTAATTTCATAATCTGCATAAGAACAAGCCCTATTGGTTTTTATAAACAATACAAAGGGTTTAAAATTCCTTTTTTTATTTATAAATTTATATTGAACCATGCAGATAAAATACTCTGTAATTCAGAAACCAGTTGCCTTCAATTAAAAAGTATATTAAACAATAATAATATACAATCTATTTCAAATGGATATGATATTATCAATATTAAAAATAAAGCTTCTGAAGAAATCGGGGAAATGGAAAGCCTATTTACAAACCATGAAATATTAATTACAGTTGGTAGGCTCGTTCATGATAAATCTCAATGGAATCTAATCAGCATATTTAGTGAATTGCGAAAAAATAGCCCTAAACTTAAGTTGGTAATCTTAGGTGAAGGTCCGTTGTTAGCATCATTAATCAGTTTATGCAATTCATTAAATTTAATTGCTTTTAATTACAGTGACACTAACATTACAATGAATAATAACTATGATGTATTTTTTTTGGGATTCGTAAAAAACCCTTACAAATATGTCTCAAAAAGTAAACTGTTTATTTTAACTTCATTATATGAAGGATTGCCCAATGTTGTAATAGAATCTTTAATAGTGAATACACCTTGCGTATTAAGTGATTGTTTTACGGGTCCAAGAGAAATACTATTTCCTAATGCTGACTTATTGAGCCAAACTAATATTGAAATGATTGCTGATTATGGGATATTGTTGCCTGTTTTTGACGGAAAAGAAATTTTTATTAAATCAAAAAATAATGAAATAGAGAAATTATGGATTTCTTCAATTTCAAAACTATTATCTAATGAAAATTTGTATGAAAAAATGAAAGAGAATTGTAGTAATACAAAAGAACGGTTTAATGAAAGTGCTATTCTTGCTCTTTGGCAATCTCAGTTTTACTATTTTCTTTAGATTTAATATATATTATAGCCAATGCTGAATAATAAAAAGGCATCATTGGTATTTTATAACGCATTAATGTGCCAAAATTTCCACTGGTAATACCTACTGCTAAGCTAAATATCAGCGCAAAAACAATACAAAATATCAACAAGTTGTCTTTAAACATATACTTTATAAATCTAAACTTAGATTTATAAAGGACAAATAATGTTAACAAAAGTGTGATTAAACTTTCTAATGCTGCAATTAATGTAATCGGTTTATTTGCTTCCCAAAGATAGGGTCTAAATAACGTAACATTTATACCTGCTGGTGCAAGTTTCGCAACACCAGCAATTGTAGGGTCTATCGTTCCTAAATCATATCTACTAGAAGCAAAATTATCTTGAGCTAAATAGTCATAAGTAATTTTAATAGTATCTAATATGTTATTTAACGCAAATTGCTGTAGTACACTTTCCATTGACGATAAAACAAAAGTTAATAGAAAAATAAAAGTCAGTAACAAAATAGGTAAAGATAGATATCGCAGTAAATAACTTTTAATCTTTATGATTTTTGCAAATAATAAATAAAATAAAAAGGCTACAATAAATGCGATTAAAATGTAAATCTTTATCCGAATTAAAATGTAACCGAGTATAATAAGTTTAATAGAATTTATTATTATATTTTTTTTATACTTAAAAACCTCAATTAGATAGTAGAAAAAATATCCCATAGCTCCTATACAATAGACTTCTTTAGCAGCTACACTTGTCCAAAAAATTACAGATGGAATAAAGATTGTGGTGATAGCAAATAGTTTTGCATTCCCTGGATATATTTTATTAAAAACAATTAATATTTTCCAACATCCTAAATAGGCGATAAATGAGGTTATTAAACCAGTTACAAAATAACTATTTCCAGTAAGCGCGCTAATAATGGTCGATACTTTAATTGTAAAGCACTCGTTAGGTGCAAATGTAAAGCTTGATAAATTAAAGTTATAATTAGAAGGAGAAAGTGTATTATTTGAATTAAAAAGGATTTCTAATGTCAATTGCGGCTTAATATAAAGTAATTGAATAAGTTCATTAGAACTCCAAAAATATGTAAAACTATCTACTCCTCCAGTATAGATAAACGTATGATGGATTAAAAATAATGGCAGCCCAATTAATTTCACAAAATAACCAAGCACGTAGTACTTTCTTAACTCTTCTGGTTGCTTTGTTTTATATTTTTTTAAAATAAAATATAAAATAAATAAAGTTAAAGGGATCAAAAATAAATCCTTAAAAAAAATTAACTCTTTATACTCATATACTGTAGTTCGTTTTATAAATTCGTCTATTTGAGAAAAGGTTAAATTCATTTAGAAATAATACTTTTTTTAAAATAATGATAATATTATTTTATCAATTTTATATTTTTTGAACAAATCTAATATATTTTGCTACGATTAAGTAATATTTGCTATTTTTAAATTCAATGCCAAGAGTTTTACGTATATTCAATAGACTAATTTTAGGAGGACCTGCTTTTAACGTGACTTTTTTAACTAAATTTCTAGAACCTGACTTTGAAACCAAGTTGATCATTGGTGCTAAAGACGAGCATGAACAAGAAGCTACTTTTCTAAAAGAAGATTATGGACTAAATCCTATTGAAATTCATTCGATGAAGAGGGCAATTAATTTTAAAGAGGACAGAAAAGCATACCTTGAAATTAAGAAAATAATACAAGAGTTTAAACCCCATATTGTGCATACTCATGCTGCTAAACCTGGTGCAATTGGACGTTTAGCAGCATCTGCATGTAATGTTCCAGTAATATTGCATACTTTTCACGGGCATGTTTTTCACTCTTATTTTGGAAAAGCAAAAACACAGTTTTTTATTCAAGCAGAACGATATTTAGCGTCAAAATCAGATCGGATAATTGCGATAAGCGAACAACAAAAAAAAGAATTATCTCAAGATTTTGCTATTTGTTCCCCAAATAAAATGGAAGTCATTCCACTTGGAATTGATTTAGATAAATTTTATACTAATCAAGAAGAGAAAAGAAAAGCATTTAGAAAAAAATATTCAATTCAAGATGATGAAATAGCGGTGGGTATCATCGGTAGAATTGTACATGTAAAAAACCATAAAATGTTTATTGATGTAATTCATCAGGTTATTTTATCAACTACTAAAAAAATAAAAATTATTATTGTTGGTGATGGAGACTTAAGAATTGAATTAATGAACCAACTTAATGCATATAAAATTCTATTTAATTATTATCCCGAAAATCAAAAATGTGAAACAGTGGTATTTACATCTTGGTTGATAAAAATGGAAGAAGTTTATGCAGGCATAGACATTGTTGCGCTTACCTCATTAAACGAAGGCACCCCCGTTTCGTTAATTGAAGCACAAGCATCAAACAAACCTATTGTAGCAACAAATGTTGGAGGCGTTAATGATGTTTGTATTCAAAATGATACAGCTCTAATTTGTGAATCCGAAGATTCAATAGGATTTAGCACGCAGCTTTTAAAACTTATTGAAAATGATGATTTAAGATTCACTATGGGTTTGAATGGTAAAAAATATGTTGAAAAAAAATATGATAAAAGTAGATTAGTTAATGATATGAGCGCGCTTTACTATGAACTTCTAAAAGAAAAAAATGTACAATTTTAATTTTCTTTTTTGATTACTTTTGCCAAATGAACATTCTTCTTACCGGTGGTGCAGGCTTTATTGGATCAAACCTAACCAAAACATTATTAAATGACGAACGAGTTTCAAAAGTTCGAGTTTTAGATAATTTTTGTACTGGTTATCGTCAAAATTTACAAGATGTGATCAATCATCCAAAATTTGAATTGATGGAAGGTGATATTACTGATTTCGCTACGTGTGAAAAAGCCATGATTGGTATCGATTTAGTGAGCCATCAAGCAGCTTTAGGTTCTGTTCCTCGGAGTATTATTGATCCTATAAATTCTAACAACACCAATGTTACCGGCACATTAAATATTTATACTGCAGCAAAAAACGCCAATATTAAACGTATTGTTTATGCAGCATCTTCGTCAACTTATGGCGACAGTGAATCTTTACCAAAAGTTGAAAACATCATCGGAAGACCTTTATCTCCTTATGCCGTTACTAAATTTGTGATGGAACTTTATGCCGATGTGTTTGCAAAAACATACGATATGGAGTTTATTGGTTTACGCTATTTTAATGTATTTGGTCCACACCAAAGCCCTAAGGGTGCATATGCTGCGGTTATCCCTTTGTTTATGGATGCTGTGTTAAATAATGAAGCACCTACTATGAATGGCGATGGGAGCTACAGCCGTGATTTTACATTCGTTCAAAATGTAGTACAAGCCAATATTAAAGCACTTTTTACTGATAATAAAAAGGCGCTTAATCAAGTGTATAATGTTGCTTTTGGAGAAAGTACAACCTTAATTCAATTATTTAATTATATCAGAGAAGTAGCAAATTCTTCTTTAGAACCGAAATTTGGACCTTTTAGAAAAGGCGATATTCCACATAGTTTGGCCAATATTGATAAAATAAAAACGTTGTTGAATTATGACCCAACGGTATCAGTTCGAGAGGGTTTAAAAATTGCATTCGATTGGTATAAAGAAAATAGACATTTTTATAATTAATAAAAAAAGCCGCTTCAACTGAAGCGGCTTTTTAGTTTAAAAATAATTAGGCTTAAAAATTATATCGGACTGCTACCACCAAATTTCTACCAGCAGCACTCATGCCAGATGCAAAATATCGATAGTTTTTATCCAAAATATTTTCAACTCCCAACTGAATTTGAGTATGTTTTTTTACAGTAACACCTGCTCTAAAATTAACCGTAAACCAACTTGGTGTTCCAAACGGAGTAGAATATTGAATATTATCTTCGCCATTAGGATTGTAATCTAGCAAACTTTTTTCGCCATTATAAATACTGTAAAATTCGCTATACCAATTCTTATGGTCATACTTAATACCTAAACGACCGGTTACTGGAGGAATATGATCTAATGGGATTAAAATACTGTCGCTGTTAAATCTTCCAAAAGTATAATTGGTAGAACCTGAGATGGAGAAATGGATCAAAGGTCGATATATAAATGAAATACCGCCACCATAAATAAATGCTTTCGATTTATTCTGACTGGCATAAACTGCAGTCAATTGACCATCATACAACGCTGAATCTTTACCATTAACGCTAAATTTATCCGTTACAATCACATTTTTTAAAAGCGTGTAAAAACCATAGGCATTAAATTCTAACTTGCCATCATTATATTGAAATCCAGCTTCAAAATTTTGTGTAATTTCTGGTTTTAAATTTACGTTAGGAACAATTAATCGTTGACCAGTTACCGATTCAAATACTTTCGTCAAATCATCAAAGTTTGGCGAACGAAATCCTGTTGAATAATTTAATGTCATTCTTAAATCCGAAGAAGGCATGTAAGCAATACCCAAATTTCCTGTCAGTGAATTGTTTTTTTGTTTTAAATCGCTAAAAGGCAATTGAAATTGAATTGAAGTATCCACTAAGGTAGAATGTAAAGTGGTATAATTAAATCGCAATCCCTCATTAACAACCACTTTCCCTTCGTCTAATTTTAGGGTGTGCTGTGCAAATAAACCAAATAAATTCATGTTGTTCTTTCCATCCGGATAACGAGTATCTATTTTTGATTCAACACCAGATACTATATCTTCTTTAAAAGCTTTAGATTTCAAGTTGTTCAATTGTCCATCTGTACCTATTGTTAACTCGTTTTGATTGTCTTTATGGCGTAAAGCAACGCTGTAGCCTACAACATTTATTTTTTCGTCTCTATGATTGAGCGCTGTTTTTTTGTATCCTCTATTATGGCGACTTTCATTCACATATTGATGACTGAGAGTTGCTGTTAAATCATTAAAAAAACCTTTTAAATTTACCGCATCAAATTTATATGCCAACAACGTTCTTGTTTGTGGACCATAATACCATACTGCATTTTTAGCAATCCCTCCAGCAGTTTCTGTTAGTCTATCATATCGAGGAATGTTTGATGAAGTAGAATATTGGAAATTTATACCATGACGAATATTTTTGCTCGGTGCAAAACTAAACTTTTGTAAAATATCAATTTGTTTAAATCCAGTAGAAACTTGTTTGTAAGGATCAGCATTTGCTAACATGGTGTCGGCGTTATTAACCCTTTCCACTACGAAAGGTTTTTTCCATAAATTCATAATCGAATCTACCCCATTTTTACCTTGTATCAAATCTCCAAAATCTGAAAATGTAATATTCGTGTATGAAGCAAATTTATTCATTCCTAAATGAATACCAATGTTTCCAGTTTTTTCTTGATTGGCGGAAGAATATCTAACCAAAGCATTTGCGCCAGTTAGTTCAAGATGCTTACTTTTGCCAAATTTAGCATCTTTCGTTTTTAATACGATAACGCCACCCAACGCATCACTTCCATGTATGGTTGAAGCAGGACCATTTAGCACCTCAACTTGCTCTACAGCATTATTATCCACTGTGACAATATTTTGCAAATGCCCAGCTCTGTAAATTGCATTATTCATTCTTATACCATCAACATTTAATTGAATTCTACTCGCTTCAAACCCTCTAATTACAGGACTCCCACCACCTTGTTGACTTTTTTGCACAAATACTTGACCGGTATTGGTTAACACATCAGCCATATTTTGAGCATTCATTTGCGTTATATCTTTTTGAGAAATAACATCAATTTTCTGTACAATATTTTTTTTCTTTTCAGCAAATTTATTGCCAGAAATAACCACTTGATTCAGATGTACATTTTTAATAGAATCTAATTCTTGTTTTTGTGCAATAGCACCCTGTGCGCACAATACGCATATTGAAAGAATAATAATTTTTTTCATTGTAAAAGTTTGCAGAACATCACATTCGAAGTTCTAATTAATACATAAAAAGACAATAAATTTTAAACGCTTATTTAATAATCTTAATAAGCATTAACATCCTCCTCTAAAAAAGTGCATAAAGGAGTGTGTAAAAACCTTAAGCTTTCGGTGGAATAAACCTTCCAACAACATTTCCTTTCAAAACGGTTTCATTCATTTGATGTTCAGTTTTAGAAATCCAATCTTCGGGATGATATAACATTTGATTTTCTATTTTTTCATAAAAAAGAAAGGTAAAATAAGCGGATTGTTTTTGATCCTGTTTTTTTTTCTCAAAATCAGTATGCTGTTTTATAATTTCATTTTCTCTGGTATCATAATGTCCAAATAGAACAAGTTCATGATTCTTAAATTCGATAAATTTTACATCAAATCTTTTCCCATTAATTTCTATTTCATCGGCATTTACTTTTTTTATATTTCTCCAATTTGATTTAGGAATCGTCACAAAATAATTGACCTTTCTTTTTTGTTCATTTTTTTTATGTACCCAAAGTTGCAAGGTATTCATACAAGCTATTCCTTGAATAAAAATCCAAAGAAAAAGAAATATAATTGAAACCTGTTTTTTAAAAAAATGCAAAAAATAATTATTGTGAATCAAATGTAATATAATTCTATTTGTAATGTCGATGGATTAATCGTTATTTTTTACTTTAAAAATAAGCGTAAAAACGGATGCGTTCTTTTTGTATTAAGATTATCTAGTAAGCATCGTGAGGTTATATAATGTTGACGATGGTTAAAATAAAAGAAATAAAAAAACCCCTTGAGAGGGGTTAGTGGTGTGAGAGGGATTTGAACCCCCGACACATGGATTTTCAGTCCATTGCTCTACCAACTGAGCTATCGCACCGTTTAATTGGGATTGCAAAAATAACAATTAATTGCGATTTGCCAATTATTTTTTTGTAGAATTTAAAAACTAATGAAATTAGTTTGCAAATTCACTCATAAATTTGATTCTCATCAGTCTAAATTGTTCTTCACTTAAACTATTCTCTTTTAATATTTCTACAGCTTCGTCGATATTTCCACTTTCACTGGATTGAAAAAAGTCAATCATATCTTCTTGATCATATTCATCTACAAAATCATCAATACAATACTCTAAATTTAATTTAGTACCACTTGACACAATCGTTTCCATTTCTTTTAATAAATCAACTAGTTTTAAGTCTTTCATTTTAGCAATGGTTTCTAAGGCAATTTTCTTATCAATATTTTGAATGATAAAAACTTTTAAACCGCTTTTATTCACCACGCTTTTCATGACAAATTCATCTACTTTTTCTATATTGTTTTCTTCTACATATTTGGCAATTAACTCAACGAATTTTTTACCATATTTAATGGCCTTTCCTTTACTAACACCTTGAATATTTTCCATTTCTTTCAACGTAGTAGGATAAGCGGTAGCCATTTCCTCTAATGAATTTTCAGAAAAAACAACAAAAGGTGGAACGCTGTGCGTTTTCCCAACTTGCTTTCTAATATCTTTCAACATTTCTAAAAGTACACTGTCTAAAGCAGCCGTTGCACCTTGAGAACCACCACCACCAACTTCATCATCATCGCCATCTGCATTTTCAAACTTATGATTTAAGGATAGTTTTAATGAATATGGTTTTTTCAAAAATGCTTTTCCTTTATCCGTTAGTTTCAATAGGCCATATTCTTCAATATCTTTTCTAATTAAATCTTCTACCATCATTTGACGAACCAATGAAAACCAAAAGTGTTCATCCATCTGGAAATGAGCACCCATACTGAAACATTTTAATTTGTCATGTTTATAAGCTTGAATTTGAGTGTTTGTTCTCCCTAAAACGATATTGATAACATAATCAATTCCAAACATTTCTTTAAGTTCCTTAATGGCAACTAAAACGGTGTAAATAGTATCTTTTACTTCTATTTTTTCTTTTGGATTAAGGCAATTGTCACACATGCAATTACATTTGTCTGCGTTATATTCTTCTCCAAAATAATGTAACAAAACTTTTCGTCTGCAAATAGCACTTTCTGCATAAGCAACCGTTTCACCTATTAATTGGGCTCCCATTTCACGTTCTGTCAAAGGCTTGTCACGCATTAGATGTTCTAATTTTTGAACATCCTTGTAAGAGAAAAATAATAAACATTTACCTTCTAATCCATCTCTTCCAGCACGACCCGTTTCTTGGTAATAGTTTTCTATTGATTTAGGAATATTGTAATGAATTACAAAACGAATATCTGGCTTATCTATGCCCATTCCAAATGCAATAGTTGCTATAATAACATCTACATCTTGATGCAAAAATTGGTCTTGTCTGTCTGCACGAGTTTTACTGTCTAATCCAGCATGGTAGGCAACTGCACTAATTCCATTAGCAACTAATACTTCAGCTAAATCTTCAGTTGTTTTTCTGTTTAATGTATAAACAATACCACTTTTACCTCTGTTTTGTTGTATAAATTTTACAATCTGTTTAACTGTTTGATCTTTTTTGCTTTTAGGGATTATTTCATAAAACAAATTACTTCTATTAAAAGAAGATATAAAGATGTTGGGTTTATCTAAAATTAAATTTTTAACAATATCGTCTTGCACTTTAGGTGTTGCTGTAGCAGTCAACGCAATAACTTTTAAATCAGGATTAATGGTGTCAATAATTTCTCTAATTTTTCTATATTCTGGTCTAAAGTCATGACCCCATTCAGAAATACAGTGTGCCTCATCAACAGCAATGAAAGAAATGTTTAATTCTTTTAAAAAAGCAACATTTTCTTCTTTTGTTAATGTTTCTGGTGCAACGTATAGCATTTTGGTCCCCCCTTTCGATAAGTCTTCTTTTACTTTTTTAATTTGTCCTTTATTTAAGGATGAATTTAAAAAATGAGCCACATTTTCAATTTCACTGTAACCTCTAATTAAATCCACTTGATTTTTCATCAATGCAATCAAAGGAGAAACAATGATAGCAATTCCTTCGCTCATTAAAGCTGGCAATTGATAACATAATGATTTGCCTCCTCCAGTAGGCATGATAACAAAGGTGTCATTTCCTCCTAAAATACTCTGAATGATTTTTTCTTGATCCCCTTTGAATTTATCAAATCCAAAATTCTCCATTAATGCGCCTTTTAAATCTACTTTATTAACGCTTTTTGCTTTTGCCATAAAACTATTTTTATATCCCCCTAAAAATGCACATAATTTTTGTTTAAAACTATATAACTCCTAATTTACTTCTTTGTTTCTTAATATGCAACTAATGTGCCTATATTTTGGTTGACGAAGGTAATTTAAACAAAATTGAAAACCGTTTAATAATACGTTAAAAAAGAAATCAATTTTTTTTACTCTTTAATTAAAGAGGTTTATAGATTTTTTCACAAAAAATCTAAATTTCTTTATGCTTTATTCGGATATTTGACAAAATGAAAAAAGTTTTTTTCTTCTTTGTTTTAATATTGTGCACCCATTTAGTGTTTGCGCAAGAGCAACTGATAAATGTTGCTAAGCAATATTTATTGGCAGGTGATTTTGAAAAAGCGGCTGCAACCTATAAACAATTGGTTGTGTACAATGACGATAACCCAGAAATTATTGATGCTTACATTCAGTCGTTGATTGGAATTAAAGATTTTTTGACAGCTGAAAAATTTATTAAAGGGCAGCTAAAAAAGAAA
This sequence comes from Chitinophagaceae bacterium, assembly GCA_044353665.1. Taxonomy (GTDB): domain Bacteria; phylum Bacteroidota; class Bacteroidia; order Chitinophagales; family Chitinophagaceae; genus OLB11. The sequence continues at coordinate 57,193 of JBILBN010000008.1, forward strand.
GAAAATAAATCGAAATACAATTTTTTGCTGGCTAAGGTTTATAAGGAACAAGGCGAAACAAAAAAATCAACAAAAATTATTAATGGAATTATTGATGATTTAAAACCATTGCAAGAAGATATTAAATCGACAGCCAATTTGTTTGAAAAATCCAATATGTTGGATGAAGCCATCAAAGTTTATGAAAAAGGGAAATTATTAAATAAAGACAATCCGTATGCTTTTGCAGAAGAGTTGGCATTGTTATATGATAAAAAAGGGGATGCAAACAAAGCAACAACAAGCCTTTTAGATGTTTATATTTCAAATGGAGATAAATCGGAAGATGTGAAATCGGCTTTGTTGCGCATTTTGAATAAGCCCGAAAAAATAGATGCATTTAAATTATTGGTTTCAAAAAAATCAAAAGAAAATCAAGACATAATTGCTTACACTGATTTGTTGGCTTGGGTTTTGGTACAACAAAAAGATTATGAAGGAGCCTTTTTGCAAATAAAAACAATTGATAATAAGTTGGATGAACAAGGAAGACGTGTGTTGGGTTTTGCAAGAACTTGTTTGAGAGAAAATCAATATAAAGCATCTATTTTAGCTTATAATCATGTGATTAATTTAGGAAATGACATGCCATTTTTTCAAACAGCAAAAGGAGAAAAATTGATTTGTTTAAAAAGACAATTGGAAAAAAATCCTCATTATACTACTGCCGATGTAGAAACTGTTGAAAAAGAATATGAATCTTTTTTGACTACTTTTCCTGCATTTAGAATTAGAGAACAAATGAGAGAATATGCCGATTTGGAAGCAAAATATGCGCATAATATTGATAAAGCGATTACATTATTAAAAGAAGTAACATCAGCCAATAATGCTGAAAAAACATTTAAAGGAAAATGCAAATTAGACATGGGTGATTATGAACTCATTCGAAATGAAATTTGGGAAAGCACTTTGTTGTATTCGCAAGTAGATAAAGAATTTAAGCAAGATATGTTGGGTGAAGAAGCTCGTTTCAGAAATGCAAAATTATCATATTATACAGGAGATTTTGATTGGGCACAAGGTCAATTAGATGTGTTAAAAGCTTCTACTTCTGAATTGATTGCCAATGATGCGTTGAATTTATCTATTTTAATAACCGAAAACAATCCTATTGCTGATAGTAATGTAACGCCCTTGAAAATGTTTGCCCGTGCAGATTTGCTAGCTTTTCAAAATAAAGACGATGAAGCAATTGTAATTTTAGATAGTATTTCAAGTGAGTATCCAAAACATGTTTTAGGCGATAATATATTAATGCAAAAAGCAAATATGGCTTACAAAAAACAAGACTACAGTGAAGCTGCAAGACTCCTTCAAAAAATTGAAACCGATTATAGCGATGAGGTTTTAGCGGATGATGCTATTTTTAATTTAGCCTTAATTAATGAAAACTTTTTCAGCAATAAAGACGAAGCCAAACGTTTATATGAAGAGATTTTAACGAAATATCCTGGAAGTTCTTTCGTGAACCAAGCCCGAAAAAATTACAGACGGTTACGAGGAGATAAAGCCGATGTGGAAGTACAATAAAGAAATAAAACTTCCTTTCTGATTAAAATAAACAAATAAATAATTATTCAAAACTTATCAAATTGCTAGTCTATTTTTTAAAAACCATTTTAACACTCGGAATATTTTATATGTTATATCTTTTCTTTTTAAAGAATAATAAAACATTTAAATGGAACCGAATTTATTTATTAGCAAGCTCGGTATTGGCTTTAATGTTGCCATTTTTTAATAACATTTCAATATTAAAAAAAACAGTAATAGCTCTACCAAATCAACCGATTGCTATTTCATTAGAAACTATCCATATTTATGCGACCTATATTCAAACAAAAGAACTTGACTTTGCAAAAATCGTATTTGGAATTTACGCAGTTGGTTTTATTTGGGGTTTATTGCGCATTATTCTTGGGTTTATTGTTATTAAACGAATTAAAGAAAGTGCACGATTAGAAAAAGTAGAAAATGATTTAATTTATTTTAATAAAAATATAGAATCTCCTTTCTCATTTAACAGTAATATTTACATTCCTGATTCATTTAGAAATACGGAAGTGTTAAAAATAATTTTGAAACACGAACAAGCGCATGTGCAATTAAAACACAGTAGAGACAAAATTTATTTCTCTATTCTTCAAGCTTTGTGCTGGTTTAACCCATTTGTTTATTTCTATCATAAAGAAATAGAATTGATACATGAGTTTGAAGCAGATGAATTTTCTACACAAGAATTTTCTACGGATGATTATGTAGAAAATTTATTGAAAACTATACAATACAAACATACGCCAACATTATTAGCGAATCATTTTTTTCATCACCCATTAAAAAAACGAATTGCTATGTTGTACACAAAATCAAAAAATGCAATTTTACAAAAGGCCACTGTTATAGTAACAGCAGTTATTATCTGTTCAATTTTGTTGATTATTCAAAGTTATGGGTAGACAAAAAATGGAAAAGGAACTTATAAAATAGTTCAAAAACATAAACGATTAAATAGAAGTATGCTAAATAGCTAAAGAATATCCTTTGCTTATTGAGCTCAACACTCCTTTTACTATTTATTTAGTATCAATATAAACTCAGTTAAAAAATCTAACTTTTAGGTTCAGAGCCTGAAGGCACAATGGTAATGCAAAAAAGGGTAGGACTTTTTTACTTACATTTGCTCAAAATTAATATTGATGTCAATACATGCTTTAGGAATCAAAAAACTTTCTTTATCAGATATAGAAACTATTTTAAAAAATCCAATTGAATTGGATGAAATATCCATCGCCAACATTGAGAAATGTCGTGCTTATTTAGACAGTAAAATGTTGGACGAAACTAAAACTTTTTATGGCATTAATACGGGTTTTGGAAGTTTATGTGATGTAAAAATA
>JBILBN010000107.1:0-6061 GCA_044353665.1 Chitinophagaceae bacterium
TTAGACAATAAACGGCCTATTGAATTACTCAAACGCACATTTGCATTGCATGAAAATGAAGTGCATTATTTTAATGGGAGTCTTCAACGAGATTATAAACAACAAGAAGTAGGAACACCCGATTATACAGATTTACTCTTAGATAAATATATTTCGGCTATTGAGGTCGTAAACCCTATGCACAGGCTTTGGAGCGATGGCCGATGGAATAAACTCACTATGGCACATGGTTGCTACTGGGCAAAATGTACGTTTTGCGATGTGAGTTTAGATTATATTCAAAACTATCAAGCAACCACGGTGCAACAAATTTGTGATCGAATGGAAGCCATGATTGCACAAACTGGTGTTACTGGTTTTCATTTTGTAGATGAAGCTGCACCACCTGCAATGATGCGTGATTTAGCCATTGAAATCATCAAACGAAAAATGACCGTTTCTTGGTGGACCAATATTCGTTTTGAAAAAAGTTTCACCAACGATTTATGTTATTTGCTCAAAGCCTCTGGTTGCATTGCCGTTTCTGGTGGACTCGAAGTTGCTTCGGAACGCTTGCTAAAACTCATCGACAAAGGTGTGAGCCTCGAACAGGTGGCAAATGTGCTCAAAAACTTTAAGCAAAACGACATCATGGTACATGCCTATTTAATGTATGGTTATCCCACACAAACTATTCAAGAAACGCTTGATTCCTTAGAAGTAGTTCGACAATTATTTAAAAATAATATTTTGCAATCTGGTTTTTGGCATCAGTTTGCACTAACCGTTCATAGCCATATTGGTAAAAATCCCGATGCATTCTCAATTCAAATTACAAGTAAAGAAGGTACATTTGCCAACAACGATTTAACCTATTCTGAAAAGAAAGGTATTCGTCATGAAGAGTTTTCTTTTGGGTTGAAAAAATCGTTGTATAATTATATGCAACACAATTGCCTGGATGATAATTTGCAGTCGTTCTTCGAACAAAAAATTCCTTCAACAAGCGTCGATAAAAATTTTATTCAAACCATTTTAAATGAACCTATTTTAAAAACCAGTAAGCCAACAACTAAAGTTATTTGGTTGGGAAGTCAACCAACGCTTTCCTATTTTACGAAGTCAAAAAAAGGGAATACATGGCAAATGGCAACGCTTGTTTTTCAACATGAAGTCAGCCAAGTAGAACTAACATTGAGTGAAGAGCAAGGCAAATGGTTTGCAAAAATTATAGAAACATTAACGCTCCAAAATCCTAAAACTTATCAAGATTTGCAGCAAGATTTTGAAAACGAAATCATCAATGACGACTTCGAACTATTTTGGCACAATAAAATAATGAAAGGATTGGAAGGGAAAGGGCTAATTCTTTTATAGCTTTTTATTTTTTAATACTTTAAGTAATTATGATATGATTCCTATTTTACTTTTCCTTTTTTTATTGTAAATTCGCACCACGTTTGAAAAAACGATGTTCAACAATTAACATTCATCATTCAAAATTAATAAAAATGGCATACGACATATCAATGATTCAGGCGACTTACGCCAAATTTCCCGAAAGAGTGGCAGCAGCTCGTAAAACTTTAGGCAGACCATTAACGCTATCCGAAAAAATACTATATGCGCATTTAGACGCAGGTATGGAAATGACGGATTATCCTCGATTAAATTCTTATGTAGATTTTAATCCTGATCGTGTAGCCATGCAAGATGCAACAGCACAAATGGCGTTGTTACAATTTATGCAAGCTGGTCGCCCAACCGTGGCTGTGCCTTCAACGGTTCATTGTGACCATTTAATTATGGCAAAAAGTAATGCTAAAGCCGATTTAGAATTTGCCAATTCAGAAAGTAAAGAAGTATTCGATTTTCTTTCATCAGTATCTAATAAATATGGTATTGGTTTTTGGAAACCCGGTGCAGGAATCATTCATCAAATTGTGTTAGAAAACTATGCTTTCCCTGGTGGAATGATGATAGGAACAGATAGTCATACTGTAAATGCTGGAGGATTAGGAATGGTGGCAATAGGTGTTGGTGGTGCCGATGCTTGTGATGTAATGGCTGGTTTGCCTTGGGAATTAATGATGCCTAAATTAATTGGTATTAAATTAATCGGTAAATTAAACGGATGGGCTTCGGCTAAAGATATTATTTTAAAAGTAGCAGGTATATTGACGGTAAAAGGGGGTACCAATGCAATTGTAGAATATTTTGGAGAAGGTGCTATCAGTTTGAGTTGCACTGGTAAAGGAACTATTTGTAACATGGGTGCAGAGATAGGAGCAACCACTTCTACTTTCGGTTACGATGAACACATGGCAAAATATCTTCGTGCTACAGGTCGTGCCGATGTAGCGGATGCTGCCAATGCGATCAAAGAACATTTAACTGGTGATGATGAGGTGTATGCAAATCCATCAACCTATTTCGATGAGGTTTATGAAATCAATTTAGATGAATTAGAGCCACATATCAATGGACCGTTCACGCCCGATTTAGCTACGCCAATTTCTAAAATGAAAGAGGCTATTGCTGCAAATAACTGGCCTTCTAAAATTTCAGTAGGTTTGGTTGGTAGTTGCACCAACAGTAGCTATGAAGATTTAGCACGTGCAGTAAGTTTGGCTTCGCAAATCAATGAAAAAGGCTTGAAATTAAATTCCGAATTTAATATCAATCCAGGTTCGGAGCAAATAAGATATACTGTTCAACGAGATGGAATTTTAGAAGTTTTTGAAAACGTTGGGGCTAATATTTTTGCCAATGCTTGTGGTCCTTGTATTGGAATGTGGGATAGAATGGGTGCAGAAAAACAAGAAAAAAATACGATCATTCATTCATTCAATAGAAACTTTGCAAAACGTGCCGATGGAAATCCTAACACGTATGCATTTGTAGCATCTCCTGAAATAGTGACAGCGTTAGCTATTGCTGGAGATTTAGGATTTAATCCAATTACAGACACAATCACAAACGATAAAGGCGAACAAGTAAAGTTAACAGCACCATCAGGAGATGATTTGCCAACAAAAGGTTTTGCTGTTGAAGATGCTGGTTTTCAAGCACCTGCTGAAGATGGTAGCGCAGTTACCGTAGCTGTAAGTGCTGAAAGTAAGCGTTTACAATTATTAGATCCATTTGCTGCATGGGAGGGAACCGATTTGAAAGGCATGAAATTATTAATTAAAGCGAAAGGAAAATGTACAACAGATCATATTTCAATGGCTGGTCCTTGGTTGAAATTCAGAGGGCATTTAGATAATATTTCGAACAATATGTTGATTGGTGCTGTAAATTCATTTAATGATAAAACAGACAATGTAAAAAATCAATTGACAGCTGAATATGGTACTGTTCCATCTACACAACGTGCATATAAAGCAGCTGGTGTTGGCAGTATAGTTGTAGGTGATGAAAACTATGGCGAAGGCTCTAGTCGTGAACATGCTGCTATGGAACCTCGTCATTTAGGCGTTCGTGCTGTATTAGTAAAATCATTTGCGCGTATTCATGAAACCAATTTAAAGAAACAAGGAATGCTTGGTTTAACATTTGCTGATAAAGCAGATTATGACAAAATTCAAGAAGATGATACGATTGATATTGAAGGGTTATTAACTTTTGCTCCTGGTAAAAACTTACAAATGGTATTGAACCATAAAGATGGTAGCAACGAAACCGTTCAAGTAAAACATAGCTACAACGACCAACAAATTGCTTGGTTTAAAGCTGGTGGTGCTTTGAATGTGATTAGAGCTAGTATCAAAGCGTAAGTTTTTTATTTAAATTATTAAGAAGTCTGAATTTATTCTCAGACTTCTTTTTTTTGATTAAAATAAATTGACTATATTTGTCATGTTAAAAAAAGTCAAGATGAAAAATATCATAAAAGAAGCTAGAGAAACTAAAGGATTGTTGATGCGTGATGTAGCTCAAAAACTAAATATTGATGCTGCATTAATTAGTAAATGGGAAAAAGGAACAAGAAAACCTACTCGTGAACAAGTCATAAAATTAGCATTGCTTTTAGGAATTGATACCGAAAAATTGTTGGTAGAATGGATGAGTGAAGTCATATTGTATGAAATTGGTAATGATGATTTAGCCTTAAAAGCGATGAAAGTTGCTGAAGAAAAAGTGCGTTATGGATTAGAAAAACCTACCATTAAATTAGCTAAAAGTGTAACAACTTTATTAAAAGAAATTGATGTAGAAAAAAAGAAGCTAATAAAACTTCGTCATTTGGATAGTTACAGAATTGCACAAGCTTTGGAACTAGAGTATACTTTTGAAAGCAATAGAATTGAAGGAAATACACTTACATTACAAGAGACTGATTTGGTTATAAATGAAGGAATTACGATTTCAGGAAAATCAATGCGTGAGCATTTAGAAGCAATTAATCATCAAGATGCAGTGTTTTTTTTGAAAGAGTTAGTTGATAAAAATATAGAATTAAGAGAGCGTGATTTGTTACAATTGCACAATTTAGTTTTACGTGGAATTGATGTTGGAAATGCTGGTAAATACAGAACAGTGCAAGTTATGATTAAAGGAAGCCAGCACATGTCCCCACAACCTTTTTTGGTTGCAAAGCAAATGGAAGATGTTTTTTTATGGTATCAATTAAATAAAAATAAATTGCACCCTGTGGTGTTGGCTGCAGAAATGAGTGAAAAAATTGTAACAATTCATCCGTTTATTGATGGCAATGGTAGAACATCTCGATTATGGATGAATTTAATTTTATTAAAACATGGCTTTGTGATTGCGAACATTAAGGGTGACTATGCTAATAGAATGAACTATTATGATGCTCTTGAAATGGCCCGTGTTGATGTAAAGAAAAATACGTTTATTGAATTTGTTGCCAAAGTAGAATTGGAAGCTTTGAAACGTTATTTGAATATTTTATGTGCATAAAAAAAGCGAAGTTTTAAACTTCGCTTTTTTAACTTACTATAATTTCATTTATAAATTGCTCTCCAAAATGTTGATTAATACGAGCCACTAAGAGTGTTTTATTATAAGATAATTCTTGTTTTAATGCAGGAACATCCGTAATAATATAAAGTTTTCGATTATCAATGCGTAAATCTTTAGTGTGTTTGGCTACAGTTTTACCCATTAATAATTCCCAATCACCTTTTAGTTTGATCACCTGATAGCGGTATTTCCAATAACTGCTATTCACCATTTCATTAATGGCATCCTGCATTGAGTATAATGACATATAAATTATTTAGGAATTACAAATTTTTCAATATCACTTTCTTTAATATTATTTTCACTTAAAATAACTAATCTTTCTATCACATTTCTTAGTTCCCTGATATTGCCTGTCCAATTGTGACTAGCTAGTTTTTCTAATGCTTTTGGTTCAATTTGTAATTTTTTCATTTTATATTCTTGACAAACTATGCTTAAAAAATGGTTCACTAAAAGTGGAATATCGTCTCTTCGATTATTTAATTCAGGGACATGAATATTAATTACATTTAATCGGTGATATAAGTCTAGTCTAAAGTTACCATTGTCTATTTCTTTAAGTAAATCTTTATTAGTAGCGGCCATTACACGCACATTTACTTCAATATCTTTTTCTCCACCTACTCGAGTTATTTTACCTTCTTGTAATGCCCTTAGAACTTTAGCTTGAGCGCTTAAACTCATGTCTCCAATTTCATCTAAAAACAATGTGCCTCCATCTGCTTGCTCAAATTTTCCTATTCGTTGTTTAATAGCAGATGTAAAAGAACCTTTTTCATGCCCAAACAATTCGCTATCAATTAATTCAGTTGGAATTGCTGCACAGTTTACTTCTATTAAAGGTTTGTTGTTTCTATGACTTCTTTCATGGGTCCAACGAGCTACTAATTCTTTGCCACTTCCATTAGGCCCTGTTATTAATATTCTTGCTTCTGTAGGGCCAACTTTATCAATTGTTTTTTTAATTTCTAAAATAGATTCTGATTGTCCAATAATATCTTGTAATCCACTTACTTTTCTTTTTAAAGTAAGTGTTTCTGCTACTAAAGAACTTTTTTCAATTGCATTTCTTATTGTAATTAGTAGG
>JBILBN010000048.1:0-19353 GCA_044353665.1 Chitinophagaceae bacterium
CGCCTCTGTTAGAATAGTCAATGGATTTTGTAACGAGTTGTTGTGTAAAACCAGCTGTTCCAGAACGACTTCTGAAACGAGCCATTGCTGCTCCACTGTGAGGAGTTACTGTTGGAAAAGTGCTTGTTGTGTTTCTTACCCAAAGAGCCTGAGTAATTACTGGTTTTAAAGCCCAACCAGTTGGAACAAATGTGTTGTTATCAAAGCTTTCTGTAACTGCCACAGCTTGTGCATTTGCCATATTAGACAACAAAAAAGGCACTAAAAAAGTGAATAGTAATTTTTTAATCATTTTAAATTTATAATTTTATGGGATAAAGATAAGATAACCAATGTTTTACCTTTGTTTTGAATAGACTAAAGAGATAATAATGTCGTTAAAGTGATTTAATTTTATTCTCTTTGATAATCCCAAGCTTCAAAAATAGATTGCAAATATAAATTCTCTTCGAGAGTAATCACGTCATCTGCTTTTGCTAAATAGACAGCAAACTTGATCAATTCATTTCGTTCTTCTTCCGTAGAATCATCCATAAAATCGTCCATACATTGTAAAAAATGCAAATGCCAATCTTTAGCATGAAGTGAGCTAATAATATCCATTTCTTTATCTAAAGATATTTGAAAAGGAAATTCTTGAAAAATATATTCTCGTATAATTTTTTCTTCCTCAATATGAAATTTATAATCTACAGCAGATAAAATCATCAATAAGTGATAACCTGCTATAGTTTTGTTCATTCTGTGGTTAGGCATTTTCTATAAATTTGAGGATAATATAAGATTCAAATCTAAAAATTTCATGTTAAATTTTTTAGAAAGTACTTTACTTGTGAGTTTACCTTTATAAATATAAGTTGCTGAAATTAACCCAGGTTTATTATTAATAATCGAATCTGAACCACCCACAGTATCTGTAAATGAAAGAATTAATGGCATTAAAATATTACTAATTGCTTGGGAAGCGGTATTTGAAACTGCAGAAGCAATATTGGGAACACAATAATGAATCACATCGTGTTTAATAAATATTGGATTTTCATGTGTGGTTAATTCTGACGTTTCAAAACATCCTCCATTATCAATACTTACATCTATAATTACAGAACCCGATTTCATTCGTTCAACCATTGATTCGGTAACAACCAACGGAGCTAATCCTTTTTGAGGTTTTAATGCTCCTATGGCAATATCAGCTTCTTCTAATGCTTTTAATAAAATGAGTGGATCAATAACGGATGTAAAAACAGTTTGACCTACTGTTCGTTGTAATCGCATTAATCTGTATATAGAATTGTCAAAAACTTTTATTTGAGCACCACAACCCAAAGCCGTTCTAACCGCATACTCTCCTACCATTCCTGCACCAATAATAACCACATTAGCAGGAGGCACACCAGCTATGCCACCCATTAAAATTCCTTTTCCACCATGTGCATTACTTAAATATTTTGAAGCAATTTGTACAGAATGAACTCCAGCGATTTGGCTCATAGAGCGAACAATCGGAAAATTACCAGCATCATCTTTAATTTGACTTATGGCAATGGCTATAATTTTTTTTTCTAAAAAAATCTCTAGCTGTTTTTTACTGATAGAAGGGATATGAATTGGAGAAAATATGATTTGATCTTTTTTTAATAATTCCGATTCTTCTTCCGAAATTGGAGCTGTTTTTAAAATTAAATCGGCATTAAAAACCTCTTTTTTGTCGTAGGTGATTTGGGCACCTGCTTCTGAATATTCGTTGTCTGTAAATGAAGAGGTAATGCCAGCTTGACTTTCTATTATAACTCGGTTACCATTGTTAACCAAAATAGTAACTGCTTGAGGGGTTAATGCGATTCTATTTTCTTGAAAACTATTTTCTTTAGGTATTCCTATAAATATGGATCTTTGTTTGTTGGCATATTCCAATGTTTCTTCTAACGTGTTGTAAGAAAATGAGACATTGACTTGTGGTTTTTGTTTTCCTTCCATAAAGTTAAAAATTTATATAAACATAATATATTTAAAATTCAATTGACAGCATATCGTACGCTAAATTTTTTCCGAGTGGCAATTCTTTTTCAACCTCTTCATGCAATCCTAATTGATGACTAATGTGTGTAAAATACGTTTGTTTGGGCGCTAATTCATCGGAGATTTCAATTGCTTCATCTAACGTAAAATGAGAAATATGTTTTTCTCTGCGTAAAGCATTCAGTATCAGAATATCAGAACCTATAATTTTTTGTTTTTCTTCGGCAGATATAAAATTTGCATCGGTTATATATGTCAAATTTTCAACCCTGAAACCCAATACGTTCATTTTGAAATGCATAACTTCTATAGGCAAAAAAGTAATATCTCCAATAGTAAATGCATTGTTTTTACCAATTAAATGCATTTGAACTTGTGGAATACCAGGATAAGAATTATTGGTAAAAATATAGGCAAAATCATTTCTTATCATAGCTTGCGTTTCTTCATTGGCATAAACATCCATATCTTTTTTTTGGATGTAATTAAATGCTCGAATATCATCCATACCAGCCAAATGATCTTTGTGTGAATGTGTAAAAACTAAGCCATCTAATTTACGCACATCTTCTCGAAGCATTTGTTGTCTAAAATCGGGGCCACTATCAATTACCACTGTTGTCGTTTCAGATTGTATCATCACAGAGGTTCTTAAACGATTGTCGTTGCTGTCTTTTGATAAACAAACAGCACACTGACAACCAATTAATGGAATGCCTTGAGAAGTACCCGTACCTAAAAATGTTAGTTTCAAAGTGAAAGTTAATGAATGACGAAGTTAATGAAAGTAAAGGATATTTTTTGAGAAATTAGGAATTCTATTTTTTATACATTGTAAAAAAGATTAACACAGGTGTAAATTTTCAGGATACAGTTTTTACATATGTTATAATTTTATTTCATTTTTTTTCAAAGCAAATATTCTAAAAACCAATTAGGTTATTATCCAAAATGCTAATATTAATAAAACTTACTGTGCAAGTTTATCAAGCCTTTGGATGCGCTTTCTTATGAATTTCTTTTAATTTATCGATGGTATTGTGTGTGTAAATTTGGGTAGCGTTTAAATTTGCATGACCCAATAATTCCTTTACTGCATTTAAATCGGCACCTTGATTGAGCAAATGTGTGGCAAAGGTGTGGCGCAATACGTGTGGACTTTTTTTACTAATGGTAGTTGACGCACTTAAATAATCTTGCACAACTTTATGCACGTACTTCGCATAAATGGGTTTGCCATTTGCAATCGAAAACAAAAACGAATGTTGATTTTTTACAATTTCATCTCTTAATAAAATATACGTTTTCAATTGTTCAATCATTTCTTTCATGAGTGGCAAAATGCGTTCTTTATTGCCTTTTCCTAATATTTTGATGCTGTTATTATAAAAGTCTATATCTGAACATTTGATATTCAATAATTCTGCACGACGAATGCCCGTTTGGTAGAGCAATTCTACAATCAACTGATTTGTTTGGGTTTTAAAATCGGAATCCTCACTCAAATTGTGTTTAAGCATATCCTGCATATTTTGTTCATTTACAAAAACAGGCAATCGCTTTACATTTTTAGGTGAAATAATTTTCGTCATGGGAGATGATTCCACGACTTCGGTTCTCAATAAATATTTATAAAATGATTTTAAGGTAGAAATTTTCCGATTGATAGACCGATTTTCATTGTCATTTTCTTTCAATTTGGCTAGCCAACTTCTAATATGAATGTGCGATACGAATTTAATATCCGTAATTTCATAGCTTGATTGTACATAAATAAAAAACTGTTCAAGATCACGTTGGTAAGCTTGAACAGTATTTATAGAATATCTTTTTTCCGATGAAAGATAACTTGTAAAATCTGAAATAAACATATAATTGAATATTTACAGACGAAAATACAACTTATTTTCCGGCAATAACTTCTTGTTTATAAACCGCCTTTAAAATTTGAGCACGTCTAACTACTGATTTTTTAGTAAATGTTTGACGACTTCTTAATTGTTTTAAAGTATGCGTTTTTTCAAATTTCTTTTTATACTTTTTAAGTGCTTTGTCTATGCTTTCGCAATCTTTTGAATCGATGATTAACATGTTTGTTTATACAATTTTGGAATGCAAAAGTATAGTTATATTATTAATAATCAAAATTTATTCTAAAAATAATTTTATTAGAATTCCTACGTTATTTTTGTACAAATATGCGCAATCTCATTTTATTCTTATTGGTTTTGGTTTTTTTTACTCAATGTAAAAAATATAAAGATCCAGATCCTTTTACAGACCCACGTTTAACGAATCATTATTGCAACATTCCATCTGCAATTAATTACAATTGGAACTTCCCTGGCATTCCTGATAATGCTACTTGTGTTTTTCCTGCTCAAATTTATAATGGAACCTATTTTTATAGAGATTCGTTTTACAACGACAATGAAACTGTTATTGGGAAAGATAGTTTTGATATTCAATTTGATGACATTGACTCAACCAATTTAACGATCACGGGCTTTTGTAACTCCCTATCCCTAAAAGCGAAAGCAAATCGTTTTTATAAATTTCAGTTAGACAGCAATACCACTAAAGGTCAATTATTTTGCAGAACGCTCGATACCATTGCTGGAAATGGATATTCTACTTATATTAATGATACTGTCATTCATTTATCTTACACTATTTTAACCGATACAGGAATTGTATTTCATAAAGGAATTGCCACAAAAAAATAACATGTTTACAGGAATTATAGAAACCACAGGAAAAATTATTTCCAAATACAAAGAACATGAGAACGTATATTTAGAAGTTCAAAGTTCGATTTCACCTGAATTAAAAATTGACCAATCGCTAGCTCACAACGGCATTTGCTTGACCGTTATCAAAATCCTTGATGATATTCATACAGTTTGTGCGGTAAAAGAAACAATCAACAAAACAACTTTAGGCAATTGGGAGGTTAATGATTTAATTAATTTAGAACGTTGTATGCAACTCAATGGCAGATTAGACGGACATATTGTGCAAGGCCATGTAGATGGTTTAGCAACTTGTATTAAACGAACAGATTTGCAGGATAATTGGAATTTTACGTTTCAGATAGATGAAGTAAATGCACATTTAATTATTGAGAAAGGTTCAATAACGATTAATGGAACAAGCTTAACTTGTTATCATGTTACAAAAAACTCCTTTGAGGTAACCATTATTCCATATACATTTGAACATACCAGCATTGCTCGAGTTCATGAAGGTGACAACGTAAATATTGAGTTTGATGTGATTGGGAAATATGTGGCTCGAATGAAATCAATTATATAAAAATGAATTGGAAAGAAACAATATATCATACTTTTTTAGAGAAACTAAACCAGCAAATTGATTCATTTCAATTTCAATTAGACGAATTAAGCGAAAGTGTGTTAAACGAAACTAAAAGCACAGCAGGCGATAAACATGAAACGGCTTTATCGATGTTGCAATTAGAGCAAAGCCAAGTAGCCAAACACTTATACGATGCAATAGATAATAAAACAATTTATGCTCAAATTGAATATCAGCCAGTGCATGAAACAATTTGCAGTGGAAGCTTAGTGAAAACGTCAAAGGGATTTTTTTTCATAACGGTAGCTTTGCCTAAAATAATAATTGAGGACAAAACAATAATCGCCATTTCCACTAAATCGCCTTTAGGTGAAAAATTGATGGGAAAGAAAATAAAGGATTCAATTGACGTAAACGGAATTACGCATATTATTGAAGAAATTTTGTAATTTTTTAGCTCAATATCAATGCAAATACAGCATAGTTGATAATATCTCTAAAGTTAGAATCCATACCTTCTGAAATTTCGGTTTTGCCGTCATTGGCAATAATTTGTTTTAAACGCAATATTTTTGTTAGAATTAAATCTGCAAACGATTCTTGACTCATATTGCGCCAAGCTTCCCCATAATCATGGTTTTTATTGCGCATGAGTTCAAAAGTTTCTTGCAAATGCTTATCATACATTGCTAGAGCTTGCTCGGTAGGCAAATCCCAATTTTCACTGTCGTTTAGTTCTTCTTGAATTAATGCAATAATTCCATAATTAATAATGGCTTTCCATTCGCCCAAAATATCATCCTCAACTTTTTGTTTCCCTAACGACTGAATGGTTCTGATGCGTTGAGCTTTAATATATATTTGATCTACAATAGAAATTGGACGCAACACCCTCCAACTGGTGCCATAATCATTATTTTTTTTCACAAAAACTTGTTTACATGCATTCACTATCTCTAGGTATTGTTGTTCTGTATTGTTCATTTTAATAACTTCGTGGTTCAATGGTCAAAAATAAACTTTATACGCTTAATTGCAACCAAAGATTACTCACTATTTCTTCACCCATCCTAATGGGCATCTTAAACGCAACGCCAGACTCGTTTTACAACAAAGGAAATAATAGTTCGTTGGATGAATTAATGGCTCAAGCTAAACAAATGGTTGATGATGGTGCAACTATTTTAGATATTGGCGGCATGAGCTCTAGGCCAGGTGCTGCACTAATTTCTGAACAAGAAGAAATGGACCGAGTATTGCCAGTAATTGAAGCAATAAAAAAAGAAATCCCGAATACTTTTTTGTCGGTAGATACATTTAGAAGCTATGTTGCA
The DNA here is from genome assembly GCA_044353665.1 of Chitinophagaceae bacterium. Lineage (GTDB taxonomy): Bacteria > Bacteroidota > Bacteroidia > Chitinophagales > Chitinophagaceae > OLB11. The sequence goes on from JBILBN010000048.1 coordinate 6,675, forward strand.
GAAGAATGTATAAAAGCTGGTGTTGATATAATTAATGACATTAGTGGTGCCGAATTGGATGCAGATATTATAGACATTGCCGCAAAATACAACACACCATACATTTGTATGCACATGCAAGGCACACCACAAACCATGCAACTAAATCCTTCTTACGAAAATGTAACCAATGAAGTTTATCAATTTTTGTATAATAAAATTCAATACTTAAAAAGTAAAAATGTAGTGGATGTAATCAGCGATGTTGGTTTCGGTTTTGGAAAAACAACAGCACATAATTTTGAATTACTCAAAAACTTGGAAGTTTTTCAGCAATTGAATACCCCTACCCTTGTAGGAATTTCTCGTAAAGGAATGATTTATAAAACATTGAACACAACTCCTGAAAATGCGCTGAATGGAACGACTGCATTGCACATGATTGCGTTGCAACATGGTGCAAACATTTTAAGAGTACATGATGTGAAAGAAGCTAAAGAGTGCATTGCCTTTTGGGAAAAAATAAATAATAATAGCGATAGAAAATGATCATTATAGAAGAAGCAAACATACAAAACCTCATTTTTCATAAAATAAAATTAGATGAAAAAGATGCCACCACCAGCAACGCCTCCATTGACATTGAATATGAAGACGATGAAAATACACTGAAAAAAATATTTTTAAAACCATTTTTAAATGCATTTTCTACGTATGAATTTCAGCATGAAATTAATATTGAACTCAATCCTTTATACAAATTTTGCGAATCGATCATTGAAAAAAATAATTATGTAGCAGATACAAAAGATATTGCTACCCATTTGTTTTCAGTATCTAAACATCCTAATATTAAAGATGGCGATTTGTTTATTATAAAATACGATAACGTAATTTTTAAAGATAAAGCTTACGAAGCTTTAGGTATTTACAAAATAGAAAATAAAGAAAATTTTATAGAAACCGATGCCAACGACATCAGTATTAATTTTAGAAAAGGTATTGGAACTAAACGATTAGACAAAGCTTGTTTAGTGCTTTTTACCAACAAACCATACACCGTTTTAGTAATTGACAATGCTAAAATTGAAACTGATTATTGGCAAAATGAATTTTTGAAAATTAAATTAAAAAATGATCACATCAACAGCACCAATCAATTTTTGACGCTAACGAAAGAGTTTGTGACCGAACAATTTCCTACTGAATTTGAAACCACTAAAAAAGATCAAATAGATATTTTAAAACGTTCTGTTGATTTTTTTAAAACGCATGAAACGTACGACAAAGTAGAGTTTGAGCAAGAAGTATTACAACAAGAAAACATTATTCAATCGTTTAGTAGATTTGATGAACGCTATAAACTAGAAAACAAGATTGAAATTGAAGATGGATTTGAAATTTCAAATCAAGCACTTAAAAAACAAGAAAAGGTTTTTAAAAATGTTATTAAATTAGATAAAAATTTCCATATTTATATTCATGGCGATAGGGATTTAATAGAACATGGAATTGAAAATGATGGCCGAAAATTTTATAAAATTTATTACAGCGATGAAAGTTAAAAAACTAACTAACCCTTCTCATTGCGACATCTAACTCATCATAAATTCAAATAAAAAAAGAAGAAGAATTTGTTCTTATTTTCATTATTGAAAAATATATCCAACTTATTTATTTATTTTACTTGACAAAACGTTCCACACCGCGCCTAAAAAATTAGAGAAAAAAGCAGGAGAATCGGCATTCATAGTTTCATGGGTTACTTCATTAAATGAAATTTTACTGGCATTTAATGAAATGAAGTTTGGCGAATAAAAACCCAACCCTAACGTAAAAATAAAAACGATTATAAATGAAACCAGTGCTTTTTTAAGTAAGTCATTTCTATTATTGATATAGGAAATTAAAACTATAGAACCAATAAGAAACAACACAACCCAAGGCCAATTCGTAGTAAACCAATCGTTTTGAATGTAATGCATAGTAGTAAATTATTATTCAAATATAACTCTAAATTAAATATTTTGTAAATTTTTCAGTATATTTTTGCTGTGATCATGAAAAAAGGAATTCTTTTACTTTTTATTACGCTCATTACTTTGCAAATTTCGTTTGCAGGCGGTGAGGATAATCGTTTGTTCACCATGTTTCCTGTTCCATTAACTACGAGTACATTAACTGTTAGTCCTTCATCTACATTCACTAATATTGCATCCATAGAACTTCGAAATTTAGTTGGAAAAAAATTGCAAGAAAAAACGATGATTGGAGGAAAAAACATTATTTTTCAGGATATGGACATTTATCCTAATGGTTTGTATGTTATTATTGCAAAAGATGTCAACGGGAAAATTTTAGAAACTTCAAAATTCATTATTAATAAATAAAAATATGCGCGCTAATAAATCACTTATCTACGGTAGAAACCCCGTATTGGAAGCTCTACAAAATAAGAAACCGTTAGACCGTATTTTAATGCACCACACCATTTCGGGTGACAATATTGGTGACATTATTCGTTTAGCAAAGGAAAGCAACACACCGGTAGTTCGAGTTCCAATGGAAAAACTAAACACCATGGTTCGTGGAGTACATCAAGGTATTGTGGCTTATGGGGCTATTGTTGAATATACCCCTTTACAAGATGTCATTTCTCATTTATACGACAATGGCAAAACGCCATTTCTTTTATTATTAGATGGGATAACTGACGTAAGAAACACAGGTGCAATCATTAGAAGTGCGGTTTGCTGTGGCGTTGATGCCATTGTGTTCACCGAAAAAAACTCGGCACCACTACATGAAGACATGGTAAAAACTTCAGCTGGAGCAATGATGCAAATTACTTTTTGCAGAGAAAAAAACATCACTACTGTGCTTTCTACATTGAAACTAAATGGTATTGCGGTTTTATCGAGCGATTTACAAGCAACCACTTCTTTATTAGAAATTGATTTTAAATCGCCTTGTTGTGTGGCCTTAGGTGCAGAAGAAAAAGGTATTTCTCGAACCACTGAAGAAGAAAGTGACATTCGTTTTAAAATTCCAATGGCAAATGCATTTGACAGCTTAAATGTTTCAGTAGCAGCTGGTATCATTTGCTTTGAAGCAATGAAACAACGATTATAATTATAACAAACTTTCTAAACTAACATTTATCCTAAAATTAATCATTACTAATTTATAACTAATAATTATTTTATCATGTTAAAATATTCTCTTTTTATTATTTCAATTGTTGCATTTTTTATTTCCTGTAAACCAACTGATTCAGATAATGTAATTGTATTTAATCAAGCAATGCAAACGTTTTCAAATTATGAAAAAGTAACATGCAAACACTTAGATTGGAAAGCAAAAATAAATTTCGAGCTAAAAGAAATTAAAGGTACTGCAACTTGGACTTTTGAAAATAAATCAAATGAAAAATTCATTCATTTTGACACCTATGATATGGCAATTTTAAAAGCCAAAGTGAATGGAAAAGAAACACAATATTTTGTTACTGATTTTAATAAAGAATTTGGAAGTGGCTTATCCATTCCTATAACAAAAAAAGATACAATAGTTACCATTGAATACACTACAGGAGCAGATGCTACAGCATTGCAATGGCTTGCACCAAGTCAAACTGCTGGAGGCAAATTGCCTTACTTATTTACACAATGCGAAAGTATTCATGCACGTTCTTTACTTCCTTGTCAGGATGTGCCAGCAAACAGAATTACATATAATGCCGAAATAGAAACACCTAGAGGAATGATGGCTGTTATGAGCGCAAAAAACCCAATAGAAAAAAATCCAAAAGGAAACTATACGTTTGAAATGGAAATTCCTATTCCTACTTATTTAATAGCTTTAGCGGTAGGAGATATCGAATATAAAGCAATCGATGACCGAAGTGGCGTTTATACAGAACCTTCGATGTTAGAGAAATCGGCTAATGAATTAAGCGACATTCCATCCATGATGAAAGTAGCTGAAAAATTAGGAGGTCCTTATAAATGGGGGAAATATGATGTATTAATTGCACCTCCTTCTTTTCCTATTGGTGGCATGGAAAACCCTCGGTTGACATTTGCAACACCCACAATTATTGCTGGCGACAAAAGTTTAGTTTCTTTGATTGCCCATGAAATGGCACACAGTTGGAGTGGCAATTTAGTGACGAATGCAACATGGAATGATTTGTGGCTCAATGAAGGTTACACAACCTATTTTGAACGCAGAATTATGGAAGAAATTGCTGGAAAAGAGTACAATGAAATGATGTGGGAACTAGGATATCAAGACATGCAAAGTGACTTTAAAGATATGGGATTGAATGGTGAAGATACCAAGTTGAAAATTGATTTAAAAAACCGTCATCCAGAAGATGCATTTTCAAATATTGCGTATGAAAAAGGTGCTATTTTTTTACGCATGTTAGAAGAAAATATGGGAAGACCAGCATTTGATGTTTACTTAAACAAGTATTTTCAAACTAATGCTTTTGTACCGATGACTACTGAAAAAGCATTGGCATTTATGCGTCAACATTTATTTAATGGAGATTCTACCATTGAAACAAAACTACATCTTCACCAATGGATTTATGAGCCAGGTTTGCCTGACAATTGTCCTAAAATAAATCCAATTCGTTTTATTGAAGTTGATAAACAACGAACAGCGTTTGAGCAATTGGGTAAAGTGGAGAATTTAAAAACCAGCAATTGGACAACGCACGAATGGTTGCAATTTTTACGTAAACTTCCTCATCCTTTTGCAATCAGCAGAATGGAATTATTGGATGCTCAATTTCAATTAACAAATACATCAAACAGTGAAATTGCTCATGAGTGGTTTAAACTTTCGATCAGTTCAAATTATGAAAAAGCATTTACTAAAATGGAAATATTCTTGTCGAAAGTTGGACGTAAAAAATTCCTTCAACCGCTGTACACGGAACTAATGAGCCAAGAAAAATACAAACCATTTGCAAAAGAATTATTTGAAAAATATAAAAACAACTATCATCCGCAAACGGCAGAAAAAATTAGTGGGATTATTAATCCAAAAAAATAATTAAAAGAATAAGAACTAATTAATCAACAAATTCTGCATCACTTAATTTTGCATTAATTATGTAGTTACTAAAGTTTAATTGAATGCTACCTGTTTCTTTCGATTCAATGCCCGTTTTGGGTTTAGATTTTTTATTTAAATCTACCGACATCATTTTTGGAACTTTGACTTTGTTAATTTCAACTTTTACGATAATTTTTTCGGGCAACGCATATTTTATGTTGTTACCATAAATGCTTTTAGTTTCAATGGTGCCATTATTTTTTGTAGTAATTTGAGATTTATAAACTAAGGGATTTTTAATGTCTATCCAAAATTTTCCTAAAATTAATTCATCTTGTGCTTTCAAAGGAATGATGTTTACGATAGCGCAATTTTTACCTTCCACAATTTCATAACCTGAAATAATGGAGGTGTACGAATTGGTATCGATGAGCATTTCACTCATATTTTGCATCGGATTTTGTTTAGGTAAAAAGAAAATACCTTTAGCTTTTATTTTAAATTTATTTGGTTTTTTAAAAACAACTTTGCCTTTTAGGTTTCTCATTTTTACACCAGGAATATTAAATTCCATAAATAAATCAGCTTTGTAATCGCTTATTTGATTAAATTTTTTATTCAATTCACGAACCAATAATTTCGGATCATCACCAGCAGATGCTTGAAACGAAACAAATAAAAATAAAATAGAAAATAATTTTTTCATTATGAATTAATGTCTTTACGGTTAAAATAAAATATTGAGATAGAAATAAATAATACAATGTGTACTATTAATACAGCTATTGAAAACCAAATGTCATGAAAAGGAATTGGATCTTCAAACAAACTTTTCCATGAAATCATGTGGGTAGTAAACAAAAACGGTTTTATAATATCGAAGCTTGGTAAATCAAACATTCCAATTATGGTAAACACGATAATGATAGCCATAACAGATACAATTGGCGTAATTGAATTATCCATAATACAAGAAAGCATATTCGCTAAACTAGCGACTACACTCAATGATAAAAATGCAATTAAAAAAGCATAACCCCATCTCCAAGTAATATCATCGGCGCTGATAATCGTTAATCCTTCACTGTTTAATGCCATTAAATCGCCATCACCAAAAATCCAATGAGAAACAAAAAGCGCAAAAAAACCAAGTACAATTAATAACAATAATGTATAAAACAAACCGGCAATCCATTTTGCTAAAATAATTTTTGTTCTGCTAGCCGGCCTCGTCAATAAAAAACGAATTGTTCCATTGGCCGTTTCCCCACTCACTAAATCGCCTGTAACCAAAGCCACTAACAATGGCATTTGTACTATTAAAGTTTGTAGTACAATATAGCAAATTAAATTGCCATTTAATACTTTTCCTTCTACATTAAAAACGTTTTCTAACTGCCCTGTTACAAAGGAAAGAATTTCTTTTCCATCGTGATAAAATGCACTTTGCAGCATCAAACAAATAAAAGCAATGATACCAAAACCTATAAAACTTCTTGGTCGTTTAATAGTTTTGATAATTTCATTTTTTAAGATTGCAATAAACTCTTTCATTTCTTTTTATTTATTGATTGGTGATTTTTAAAAAGTATTCTTCCAATTGATTTCTATAATCGATTCGTTCAATACCAACGCCCGAATGCGTTAAAAAAGCAACTAATTCTGGTATTTTATCTTTCGACATATTCATCACAAATACGTTTTCTTCCATTTTATCAAATAGCACTTTCCAATTTGACTGATTGATTAATTGAGTTGTTTTTTCTACTTCAATTACTTCAAATTTTACATGAATTTTTTCATGAGAAAGTAATTCATCTACTTTACCTTGTGCAATCGTTTTTCCTTTATTGATTACAATCATGCTGCTACACATTTCTTGCACTTCGCTTAAAATATGGGATGAAAACAAAATGGTTTTACCCTCTTCTTTATTGAGTGATAAAATCAAATTTCGCAAATCAATAATTCCTTGAGGATCAAGCCCGGTATTGGGTTCATCTAAAATTATTAACGACGGATTATGAATGAGCACTTGTGCTAAACCTAAACGTTGTTTCATTCCATGTGAATAGGTTTTCACTTTGTCTTTTTCTCTACCTAAAAGTCCTACTCGTGCTAATAATTGTTCAAAATCTGCTTTTTTAAAATTTAATTGGTTAGCTCGAGCAAATAATTGCAAATTTTCGAGTGCTGTTAAATAATTATAAAAATCTGGTTTTTCAATAATGCAACCCACTTCACGCATGATCTCACTTCGATTTGAGTTGAGCGACTTGCCAAATAAATTTATTTCACCTTGAGTGTTTTTTATCAGCCCCATGATCATTCTCAAGGTAGTACTTTTTCCAGAGCCATTTGGACCTAAAAAGCCATAAATATCTCCTTGTTGAACCTCAAAACTCAAATCATTGACTGCCACAAAATCTCCGAAATGTTTACTCACGTTTTTGAGTTGAATTGCTAACGACATATTTTATTTTAATTGTTGCAAATGTAAAAAATTATCTAGAGTAATCTTATCAAAATGGTTGATAGGTTATTTTTAATGACAGAATAAATAGCGTATAAAAAACACTCAATAATTTTATTGAATTTTTTTTGGGTAAATATGAGGAAATCAATAAGTCTATTTATTTCTTAACACCACCATTCCGTCAAATACATCCACAATTACTTTTTTATCTTTATCAATATCACCAGCAATTATTTTTTTACTTAATAGATTAATAATTTCTTTTTGAATCACTCTTTTCAATGGTCTTGCACCAAATTGAGGATCGAAACCTTGATCAACTAAATATTCTAATGCAAAAGGAGTAAATTCTAAATCGATACTTTGATTTTTAAGCATTTGTTGTAAACCTTTCAATTGAATTTCGATGATGCCTTTAATTTCATTTTTCATTAATGGCTTAAACATGATAATTTCATCAATTCGATTTAAAAACTCTGGGCGAATCGTTTGACGCAACAAAGTCATTACTTCTATTTTTGTTTTTTCCGTCACATCATCTACATTTTTTTCTGTTACTTTTTCAAAATTATCCTGAATGATGTGGCTTCCCATATTGGAAGTCATAATGATAATGGTGTTTTTAAAATTCACCATTCGGCCTTTATTATCTGTCAAACGACCATCATCTAACACTTGTAACAACACATTAAATACATCAGGATGCGCTTTTTCGATTTCATCAAATAAGACTACACTGTATGGCTTACGACGAACGGCTTCAGTTAATTGTCCACCTTCATCATAACCCACATATCCTGGAGGGGCACCCACCAATCGACTTACCGAATGTTTTTCTTGATATTCACTCATGTCGATTCTTGTCATCATGCTATCATCGTCAAATAAAAATTCGGCTAACGCTTTGGCTAATTCTGTTTTACCAACTCCTGTTGTTCCTAAAAAAATAAATGACCCTATTGGTTTTTTTTCATCTTGCAAACCAGCACGGCTTCTTCTAATGGCATCAGCCACTGCTGTAATGGCTTCTTCTTGTCCCACTACTCTATTGTGCAAATGAGTTTCCAAATTTAATAATTTTTCTTTTTCAGTTTGCAACATTCTAGTAATAGGAATACCCGTAGCTTTTGCTATACTCGAAGCAATGTCTTCTGCATCAACTTCTTCTTTCAATAAACGTTTGTGGGTGTCTTTACTGGCTTCTAGTTCTTTCATCCACAGCTCCAACTTTATTTCTTCATCCTTGATTTTTCCGTATCTAATTTCAGCTACTTTTCCAAAGTCCCCATTTCGTTCGGCTTGGTCGGCTTGCACTTTAAAATCTTCAATGGCAGCCCGTGCATTTTGAATTTTATCTACTTGCTCTTTTTCCATTAGCCAACGAGATTTAAATGCGTCCCGTTGTTCAGAAAGATTGGCAATTTCTTTGCCTAATTCTTCTAATTTCTTTTTGTCGTTTTCACGTTTAATTGCTTCTCGTTCAATTTCTAATTGACGAAGTTTACGTTCCAATTCATCTAATTCTTCAGGCATTGAATTCATTTCTAATTTCAATTTCGCTGCGCTTTCATCAATTAAATCAATGGCTTTATCGGGTAAAAAACGATCGGTAATATATCTGTTTGACAATTCAACTGCTGCTATAATCGCTTCATCTTTAATACGAACATGGTGATGCGCTTCATATTTATCTTTGATGCCACGAAGAATAGAAATTGCATCGTCTACACTTGGTTCATCAACCATAATTTTTTGGAACCGACGTTCAAGTGCTTTGTCTTTTTCGAAATATTTTTGATATTCATTTAAGGTAGTAGCCCCAATCGCACGAAGTTCGCCACGAGCTAAAGCTGGTTTTAAAATATTTGCAGCATCCATGGCACCTTCACCGCCACCAGCACCTACTAAAGTATGTATTTCATCAATAAATAAAATAATTTGCCCATCACTTTCGGTCACTTCTTTAATAACAGATTTCAAGCGCTCCTCAAACTCCCCTTTGTATTTTGCACCGGCAATAAGCTGTCCCATATCTAACGAATAAATAATTTTAGACTTTAAATTTTCTGGCACATCTCCATTCATAATTCGATGCGCTAAACCTTCTACAATAGCTGTTTTACCAACACCAGGCTCACCCACCAACATTGGATTATTTTTGCTTCTACGGGAAAGAATATGCAGGGTTCTGCGAATTTCTTCATCACGACCAATAACAGGATCAAGCTTACCTTGTGCTGCCATTTCGTTTAAATTACGAGCAAATTTTTTCAACCAATTGTAATTCCCTTCTCCTGTTTGGCTATTGACCGTTGAACCTTTTCGACTTTCTTTGATGGCTGCTTTTAAATTTTTCTCTGTTAATCCAGCATCTTTTAAAACGTTAGAAGTAGAATCATTATTGCTTAAAATACCTAATAAAAGATGCTCTAACGAAACAAATTCATCCCCAAACTCTTTTAAATAAGATCCTGCTTTTAAAACGGCTGCATTTAGTTCACGAGAAACATTTTGTCCAGCTTCGCCTGAAAATTTAGGCAATTTAGTAACGGTTTCATTTATTTTTTGCTCAACAAATGAAACATTTACATCGTTTTTTTTCAATAAAAATTCAATTGAATTTTCATCATTATCTAACATCGCTTTTAGCACATGACAAGTTTCAATTTGCGAATTCTGATTGTTGAAAGCCAATTGCTGTGCTTGTGCAATTGTTTCTTGCGCTTTGATGGTAAAATTGCTTAAATTCATTTTAATATGCTGGTTATTTCCTAAATACACCACAAACTATAATCCAAACGAAAACATTCATACGATTTGTCATGTAAAAATTGTCTATCATGACTTTGTTTCAGTATTGTTCAATTTTGAGAGACAAAATGACTTGATTTTTATTCCTATTTAAAAATGTTATAGATTATTTATTACCAATAAAATTATAGATTTTAATAAAATAATATTTTTTTTAACCGTCTCATTTCAAGAATACTAATTTGATAAAAAAAACATAAATATATAAATTGAGTTTTCTGAAAATCAAAATTACAATACATTTCCTCTATATTTGCGACCTAAATTGATAAGATGTTAGAAACATTAAAAGAAACATTACTAAATCCATTGTGGTATATTGAAAATGGCGGCTTATGGGTTTTGCTTTTTGTCATTTTTGCAGAAACAGGATTATTTGTTGGATTTTTTCTTCCAGGGGATTCTTTGTTGTTTGTAGCCGGAATTTATGTTCAAACATTTGCCGATAAATTTACAACCGACTTTTTCCCAATTCATTATATTGGAATCATGTTGTTAATATCCCTAGCAGGTATCATTGGAAACTATGTTGGATATTGGTTCGGGAAAAAATCTGGGCCGTTTTTATACGAACGAAGGGATACATTTTTTTTCAAACGAAAACACTTACTCACAGCAAAATCATTTTACGATAAAAATGGAGCTTTAGCGGTTATTGGTGCTCGTTTTTTGCCCATTGTTCGAACCTTCGCACCCATTATAGCAGGAATTGTTGGAATGGATTTTAAAAAGTTCACCTTATATAATATTATTGGTTCATTGTCGTGGGTTTTTTCGATGATGCTGGCTGGTAAATTTTTACATGCCTTATTTTTAGAAAAATTTAATTTTGATTTAACGAAACATCTTGAAATTATCGTAATTGGAATTATTTTAATTACTACACTACCGGTTATTTTCAAATTTATTTTGGGCGGCAAAAAAGAAGATTACAACGATTAATTTTCTTTTGACATTTTGTTTCTTATTTTTAAACCATGAATAAAGAAGCAAAAATTTTAAGTGCTCCGGTTATTGTAGCTGCATTAGGCTATTTTGTTGACATATACGATTTAGTATTGTTTAGTATTGTTCGTAAACCAAGTTTAAAAGCAATTGGTTTATCTGATGTTCAAATAGAAACCGATGGCCTTTGGTTATTGAATATTCAAATGATAGGCATGTTGGTTGGTGGTGTCATTTGGGGAATTATTGGTGATAAAAAAGGACGACTTTCTGTTTTATTTGGCTCCATTTTATTGTATTCTGTTGCTAATATTTTTAATGCATATGTGGTTAACATTTCGCAATATGGCATTTTACGATTTATTGCAGGCGTTGGTCTTGCAGGAGAATTGGGTGCAGGCATAACCTTAGTTTCCGAAATTTTACATAAAGACAAGCGAGGATGGGGAACTACTATTGTGGCAACAGTGGGCGTTTCTGGTGCTGTATTTGCTGGGCTTTTAGGTAGCAGTGGCGTTAGTTGGAGCACTTGTTATATTGTTGGTGGAGTTTTAGGATTAGGTTTATTAGCCCTTCGTTTTGGCGTTTTTGAATCGGGCATGTATCAAAAAGTGAAAGAAGAAGGCAACCAATTGGGCAGTTTGAAATTGTTATTTTCAAACAAAAAAAGAGTACTCACTTATTTCAAATGCATATTAATTGGTTTGCCTATTTGGTATTGCATTGGCATTTTAATTACGTTAAGCCCTGAATTAGGAAAAGAATTAGGCATTATAGGAAAAATAGAACCTCCAAAATCTATCATGTATTGCTACGCAGGAGTTACGATTGGTGATTTATTGTCAGGTTTAATTAGTCAGTGGATGAAAAGCCGAAAAAAAGTATTACAATATTTCGTGTTGGCTACATTGGTTATGGTGATTGCTTATTTCTTTATGCAAAATCAATCGGTGCAAAATTTTTATTTGCTTTTTGTTTTATTAGGATTTGCAGCAGGATATTGGGCGGTATTAATTTCAAGTGCATCAGAACAATTTGGAACTAATATTAGAGCAACAGCAACTACATCAATTCCAAATTTTATTCGAGCTGCTTTAGTACCAATTACAATTGTTTATACAACCTTACAATCATTCAACATTACAAAATTAAACAGTGCTCTATACACGGGTATTGCTTGTTGTGTAATTGCTTTTTTAGCTGCCTATTTTTTAGAAGAAAGCTTTGGAAAAGATTTGAATTATCAGGATAATTAATAATTAAGTATTGCTTTTAAAATATCCAACTAGTATTTTTTTATCCCAAAACTTCAATCCATAAACCAATCCTACAAAAGCGACTGCATTGATTGAAGTAGAAATAATAAGTGAGTCGGTATAATTTTTTAATGCCATATTT
>JBILBN010000108.1:0-6017 GCA_044353665.1 Chitinophagaceae bacterium
TGGAGGCGTAAATCAAACGAGTAACCTCATCACTAATGTAGGAGCAGGTGCTTATATAATAACAGTAACGGACAGTAAAGGTTGCACTGCAACAAGTACAATCCAAATCATTACACCGAATGGTCCAGTTTTTTCGACACCAATAATCATCCCGATTAGTTGTTTTGGCGGTAATAATGGACAAATAACACAAACTGCAACAGGTGGCACCGGCGTTATTAATTACAATTTACAACCGACGAATGTAACGAACGCAACGGGCGTATTTAGTAATTTAGTAGCCAACAGTTACACGGTAAAAGCGACAGATGCGAATGGTTGTAGCATTACCACACAAATAATCATCAGCCAGCCAAGTCAATTGATTTTCAATATTCCTACTAAAATAAATGTGAGTTGTTTTGGAGGTAATAATGGACAAATAACACAAACCGTAACAGGTGGCACCGGCGTTATTAATTATAATTTACAACCTAACAATCAAACAAACATATCAGGTATTTTTAATAACTTGGTAGCGAATAATTATACAATTACAGCAACAGATGTAAATAATTGCAGCCAAACAACTATCATCAGTATTACAGCACCAACTCAAATTGTTTTCAATAATCCAACGACATTAAATGTGAGTTGTTTTGGCGGAAATAATGGACAAATAACACAAATAGCAACAGGTGGCACAGGCAATATTTCATACAACATTCAGCCAACCAACCAAACGAACGCAACAGGCATATTTAATAATTTAGCAGCGAATAATTATACGATAACGGCAACGGATTCAAATAATTGCAGCATGACTACGCAACTAAATATTACGGAACCCACTCAATTACAAATTACAAATATAGCGAACACCGTACCGAGTTGTGTGCCTGGGAACGATGGTAGTATAACAATTACAGCGACAGGCGGAACACCGACTTATCAATATAACAATGGAGGCGTAAATCAAACGAGTAACCTCATCACTAATGTAGGAGCAGGTGCTTATATAATAACAGTAACGGACAGTAAAGGTTGCACTGCAACAAGTACAATCCAAATCATTACACCGAATGGTCCAAATATAATTTCAATTGCCACGACTAATGCTACCTGTATTCCTGGTAATGACGGAACTGCAACTATCACAGTGAGTAATGGATTATTGCCTTATACCTATTCATCTGATGCATTAATATTTCAAAATGCGAATATTTTACTAGGGTTGTCTAATACACTTTATACTGTAGTTGTAAAAGATGCGAATGGCTGCACTAACACATCAGTTATTCAAATTGTAAATAATCAATTGCCAAGTATAAATTCTGTAAATATAACCTCTGCAACATGTAATTTAAGTTGTGATGGAACCTTAACTATTGCTGCATCTAGTCAGAATTCTACGATTTCTTCATATTCAATTGATGGAATAAATTTTCAGAACTCTAATTTATTTAGCAGTCTTTGTCCAGCAAATTATACCATTGTGGTAAAAGATGCAAATGGATGTACAAACACGAGTGTGATTTACATAACTCAAGTTAGTGTGCCCAATATTGCTAATTTATTAACATCAAATGTATTATGTAATGGAGGAAATACGGGAGCTATTCAAACACAAATTACAGGAGGTATAGGCACTTTTAATTACAATTTGTTGCCATCAAATATTACAAATCAAACAGGTGTTTTCTCAAATTTGCAAGCAAGCAGTTACACGATTACTGTATCTGATATAAACGGATGTTCAAGTGTTTCGTCAACTTCAATTTTAGAACCTGTTTTATTACAATTTACGAATGTAACTTTTACAGGAACAAATTGTAATGGCTCTTCTGGAGGTTTAATAAATGCACCTACGAGTGGAGGCACGGGCAATGTTTCGTACTCAATTTTGCCAATTGCGAATTTTGTGGCTCCTTCAAGTTTTAATAATTTGACAGGAAATATTACCTACACAATAACTGCGACAGATGTCAATAATTGTTCAATTAGCACAACTATTTTTATCACACAACCTAATGCTATTACAATAACTAATTTTGTTGTAAATAACATTTCTTGTAATAATTTAAATGATGGTAAATTAACTATTATTGCTTCAGGTGGTACTGGCTTATTAAGCTATTCGATTTCGCCTAATAACCAAATGAATAATTCAGGTATTTTTACAGCATTAAATTCTGGGAATTACATCGCAACCGTTACTGATGCTAATAATTGTTCAATAACATCGACTTTCTCAATTATTAATCCTCCTGCAATTGTTTTAAGTTCATTGTCTAGTTCAAATGTAATTTGCAACAATCAACCAAATGGAGTGATTTCAATTACCTGCTCTGGTGGTTTGGGGAATTTGTCTTATAAATTACAGCCGACGAATGTAACCAATTCAACAGGAATTTTTAATAACTTAGTAGCCAATATCTACAGCATTATCACTACCGATGCAAATGGTTGTACTTATTCTACAATCGTAAATATTACAAATCCTATACCATTGATTTTTGATTCTATTGTAACATCTAACATTTCTTGTGCAGGTAACTCAAATGGAACGATTGCTGCTTTTGCATCAGGAAGTAATGGAGGTTATACATTTTCAATTATGCCTAATGCAAGTAGTAATTCAACAGGATTCTTCAATAATTTGAGTGCAACTATTTATACGATAACAGTAACTGATATTTTGGGTTGTAGCAAAGTCTCTACAAAACAAATAATTGAACCTTTGCCAATTAATTTTATATTAGATAGCATTAAAAATAATAAATGTTTTGGTGAAAATTTAGGCGCTATTAATTGTCATGCAAATAATGGAACTCCCAATTATTGGTTTAAATTATTACCCAATAATACGGTAGATTCGTTTGGTAATTTTATTAATTTACCATCAAATTCATATACTGTTATTGTAACCGATGTTAATGGCTGTTCAACTTCCTCTAATCCGATAATTATTTCTCAACCGACTCAATTAAAAATAGATTCTATTATTTCAAAAGATGTTCTGTGTTTTGGTACGAATACAGGCGAAATAAAAATGATTGTAACCGGCGGCACTGGCGTAATTAATTATACATTATCTACCAATCCAACTTTAAGTACTTCCAATGGATTATTTACAAATTTATATGCAGGTAATTATGTTGTGATTGCAAAAGATGCCAATGGATGTAGTCTCTCAACTGTATTGGTTATAAATCAAAATCCTGCTATTGAATTTACAGAAGTAATAGCTGCCAATCCTTTATGTCATGGAGATGCAAATGGGTATATAAAAGTAAAAGCAATCGGAGGGACTGGTACTTTAACATATCAAATAAATAATGGCCCTTCTTTGGCAGATGGAAACTACCTAGGGCTAACCGGTGGAAATTATTTGATAACTTTACGTGATGGGAACAATTGTATAAAAGATACGATAATCAGTATTATTGAACCGGCTTCCATTTATTATTCATCATTAGAAATTTCCCCAGTTTATTGTTTTGGAGAGAATAATGGAAGTGTTAAAGTAACTGCATCTGGTGGTACTGGTAATTACACGTATTATATTCGACCGGGTTTGCATATTAATCAAAATGGAGCTTTTTATAACCTACATGAAGGGATTTATACACTAACAATAAAAGATGAAAATCAATGTAATTTTGATACAACCTTTACGATTACTCCTTCGTTAAATCCTTTGAAAACAGCTATGACAAAACAAGATTTGGGATGCTATGGAAAAGGTGTTGAAGGATGGGCTGATGCAAATGTTTCAGGTGGAGAACCGCCATATACTTTTGTGTGGTCTACAAAGCCTGTACAAACAACAGAAAAGGCGGAAAACTTATTGTATGGATATTATTTTGTGGATATTGTAGATGCACAAGGATGTAATATCAAAGACACGGTCTATATTAATCCTGGTACTTGCTGCGAAGAAGTATTTATTCCCAATGCATTTACTCCAAATGGAGATGGTATAAATGATGTATTTAAAGTAACCACAAGTACTGGTATTGAGTTAATCCAATTTGCTGTTTTTGACAGATGGGGAAATAAGCTTTGGAATACTTATGATTTTAGACGTGGATGGGATGGTACCTACAAAGGCGCACAAGAAAGCATGAATACTTTCTATTACCTTTTTCATTATAAATGTTTAACTGATGGTAATATTTATATAAGAAAAGGGGATGTCAATATCATTAGGTAAATGCTTCCTAGTAAATAAAAAATGCGGACTATTTTTTAGATAGTGCGCATTTTTTTTTATTTTAAATTATTAAAGTGTTTTCAAAAATAAATCTATTTTATTACTTGTGTCATTACTAATAGGTACAACTGGTAATCTAAATTCGTTTTCACAAATATGCATTTTATTTAAAACCGCTTTTACACCAGGAGGATTCCCTTCTGTAAATAACAACGAAATTCCATTCAATAATTTGTAGTGAAGTTTTTTCGCTTCTACAAAATTATGCTTTAAACTTTCTGAAATCATCGTACTAAAATCTTTTGTAAAACAATTGGCTGCAACAGAAATTACGCCATCAAAACCAATTGCAATTTGAGCAATTGCTAAATCATCATCTCCACTTAAAATAGTGAAGTCTTCTGGCAAGATTTGCGCCAATTCCATACTTTGAGCCATATTTCCACAGGCTTCCTTAATCGCAATAATATTTTTACATTCGTTTGCCAAAGTCAATGTAGTTGCTGCCAACATATTACTTCCAGTACGTCCCGGTACATTATATAAAATTATAGGAACAGGAGAGTGCTTGCTTATTTCTTTAAAATGAGCAATTATGCCAGCTTGAGTAGGTTTATTATAATAAGGAGATACACTTAAAATAGCATCTACATGTTCCAAAGGATATTTCTTTAAATTATCAAGTACATCTTGTGTATTATTTCCACCTATGCCACATACAAGCGGAAGGCGATTATTATTTATTTTGACAATAAATTTTAAGATGTCTATTTTTTCTTCGTTCGATAGAGTAGGCGTTTCTGCAGTTGTGCCTAAGGCTACTAAATAGTTTACTCCATTTTCAATCACATGATTCACTAATTTTTCCAACGCATCAAAATCAATTGATTTGTCTTTTTTAAAAGGAGTTACTAATGCTACTCCAGTTCCTTTAAACATCTTGTCGTTCATATTTTTTTAAAATTAAAATTTCATTTATATCTTTAATTAATTGTTCAATATTCCCTCCCTCTTTTTTAGGAATTAATAAATCTAAAGAATCTTTCATCGATTCAACATAAGATCCAACTCTACATTTGGCATGCGACATTTTAGAAATATGTAACAATGAGGGGATAGGTTGTAAATACAGATTCAATAATAAATCATATTTTTTAAAAATAAAACGATCGGTTTTAGGACTGTAAGGAAGCATCGATTTCCGGTCTAAATCTTCCCAATTATAATATTGCAAAAAAACATTATGATCTTTTTCTTTTTTATCAACAAATAATAAAACTTCACATTCGTAGCCGAATTTTTCAATTTGTTTTTTATAATTACTAATTATTTCTTGTGAAAAAGAATCAGTATAATTTGATAAAATTCCAATCCTGTAAGCACTCTGAAAATTAACAAATTCATGTTTAATATTAGGAGGAGTGCTCAAAATTACAGCAGATTCACTTGTTGAAACTGGAATTATTTTTTCTTGTATCTTTTTAAATAATGACAATGTATTCTGTTGATATTTTTAAAGTTAGCCTTCTTTCAATTCTGAATAAAATCCCATAGAAGAAAATTTATCTATCCTTTGTTGAATTCTATCTTCAACATCAATATTTTTTAATTCTTTTAAGGCGTTTTCAATATATTTTTTTACCGCATCTGCTGTTTTTTCTGGGTATGAATGCGCTCCGCCAAGTGGTTCTTTTATTACATCATCCACTAACCCAAAGCCACTCATGTGTTTTGACGTTAATTTTAATTGTTCAGCAGCTTGCTCTTTGTAATCCCAAGTTCTCCATAAAATACTCGAACAACTTTCAGGAGATATTACGCT
>JBILBN010000049.1:0-19088 GCA_044353665.1 Chitinophagaceae bacterium
TGAAGCCACTGGTTATATTTTAGGAATGGGTTTTGCATTTAAAGCCAAGCCCGAAGCATTTGCAAGCTCAAGCTGTGCTAATAAAATGGTTCATTAAATTTTTAAATAAAATTTTTAGTTTCATTGTATTTTTGCAATGAAATATGAAACTCAACATTCACAATACCTTTACTAAAGAATTACCTGCTGATGCAGTTTTAGAAAACACAAGACGACAAGTTTTTGACGCTTGTTTTTCGTTTGTAAAACCAACAGTTCCCAAAAATCCTGTTTTAATTCATGCTTTAAAAGAGGTGGCCTCTTTGTTAGGAATTAATGAAGAAGATATTCTGTCTGAAGACTTTTTAAGCGTTTTTTCAGGTCAAAAAATATATGAAAATACACAACCTTTTGCTATGTGTTATGGTGGTCATCAATTTGGAAATTGGGCTGGTCAATTAGGTGATGGACGAGCCATTAATTTATTTGAACTAGATTATAACAACCGACATTTTGCATTGCAATTAAAAGGTTCTGGTGCAACGCCATATTCACGAACTGCAGATGGTTTAGCAGTTTTACGATCTTCTATTCGAGAACATTTATGCAGCGAAGCTATGTTTTATTTAGGCGTATCTACTACTCGTTCATTATCATTAATATTGAGTGGAGATGATGTGGTAAGAGACATATTGTATGATGGGCATCCTGCTTATGAAAAAGGTGCAATTGTATGCCGGGTTTCGGAAACCTTTATTCGCTTTGGCAATTTTGAAATTTTAGCATCACGACAAGACACAAAAAATTTAAAATTATTAGCCGATTATACCATCAACCATTTTTATCATGAAATAAAATCAATCGAAAATGAACGATATGTTGAACTTGTAAAATGTGTTGCAGAACGAACCTTAAAAATGATTATTGATTGGCAACGAGTTGGTTTTGTTCACGGTGTGATGAACACTGATAACATGTCTATCATTGGTAACACCATTGATTATGGTCCTTATGGCTGGTTAGAAAACTATGATCCAACTTGGACACCTAACACTACAGACATTCAACACAAACGTTATCAATTTGGTCAACAAGGAAATATTGCTTTGTGGAATTTGTATAAATTAGCCAATGCAATTTATCCTTTAGTTGAAGATGCAAAAGCGTTTGAAGAAATTTTACAGGGATTTCCAAAATTATACAATGAGGCTTATCAAATAATGATGATGCAAAAATTAGGGTTAGAAAACAAACAAGAAAATGATTTCCAACTTATTGAAGAATTAGAATCTATATTACAACTAGTAGAAACTGACATGACCATTTTCTTTAGAAACTTAGCTAATTTTTCTACGAATTTTTCGGTTGATGAAAATTTCAAATGTATTCAATCGGCTTTTTATTTAGATGATTATTTAAATGGAAATATTTATACTCAATGGAAAATTTGGATTGAAAAATATGTAAACAGATTACGTTTAGAAACTAAAAAAGAGGAAGATAAAAAAGCATCGATGAATGTAATCAATCCTAAATATGTGTTGAGAAATTACATGGCGCAACTTGCTATTGATGCTGCTAACGAAGGAAAATATAATTTAATAAATGAGCTCTACGAACTACTCCAAAAACCCTATGAGGAACAGCCTGAAAACGAAAAATGGTTTGCTAAAAGACCTGATTGGGCAAGACACAAAGTAGGATGCTCTATGCTTTCTTGTAGTTCATAATTTTATTTATATTTGAAGTGTGATTACAAAATCCTAATTAACAAATTTAGTGTACAAAGTAAATGGCGCTGCTATTGAAGTACACAAAACAATTGGTCCTGGCTTATTAGAAAGCGTATACCATCAATGTTTAAAATATGAATTATTTAAACGCAATATCAATTTTATTTCTGAAATGAAAGTACCTATTCAGTACAAAGAAATACATTTTGAAACCGATTTACGATGTGATTTATTAGTTGAAGGTTGTTTAATTGTTGAACTAAAATCAGTCAATAAAATTGAACCTATTTTTGAAGCAAAACTTCTATCATATATGAAACTCATGAATATTGCAGAAGGTTTGATGATCAATTTCAACGTATTAAACATTTATAGAGATGGACAAAAAACATACGTAAATGAATTGTATAGAGATTTACCTGCTTAGAAAGTATCAATTATTTTTTTTAATTTTTAATCATATAAGGAATTTAAGAACATTTAAGCTAGTATTATTATTGACTTATATGTTTCATTTATTTTACCATATAAAAAAAATTAAGAGCCTTTAAGATTGTTAAAGCGATTCTTATATGATCTTATATGGTTCAACTAAATTTAATATTTTGCTTGTATAAATTTATTATTTAATTCTATTACAACACTATATTTTGCAACATATCACTCTTTTCGGGGTAATCAACATTGTAGTGCAATCCTCTACTTTCTTTTCTGAACGATGCAGATTTTACAATTAAATAGCCAATGGTGATTAAGTTTCTCAACTCCAACAAATGAGGAGAAAGAGTTGTTGTTTTATACAATTGTTCGGTTTCATCATGCAATAAATCGATACGTTTCATAGCTCTTTCTAACCGAACATTGCTGCGCACAATGCCCACATAATCACTCATAGTGAGCTGCAATTCCTTTATACTTTGTGTTATCAAAATCATTTCTTTTGGGTCGCTTGTTCCTTCAGCATTCCAGTCAGGAATTCCTACTTTTATTTTAATAGCATCAATTATTAATAAGGTATTTTCAAAACAACGATTTGCAAATACCACCGCTTCTAATAATGAATTGCTCGCTAAACGATTTGCTCCATGTAAACCAGTGCTAGATGCCTCACCACAGCAATATAATTTATGGATAGAGGACATGCCCTCCTCATTTGTTTTTACACCACCACAACTATAATGAGCTGCTGGTGCAATAGGTATAAAATCTTTACTAACATCAATTCCTATGCTTAAACATTTTTCATATATATTCGGAAAATGAGTTTTAAAATTTTCAATATCCATGTGTCTACAATCCAAATAAACATGTTCATCTCCCAATAATTTCATTTCACTGTCTATAGCTCGTGCTACAATATCACGAGGTGCCAATGAAAGTCGTGCATCATATTTATGCATAAATTCTTCACCTTTGCTATTTCGCAAAATACCACCATCGCCCCTTACTGCTTCAGTTATCAAAAAAGCTTGTCCAAAACGCTTACTAGGTTCAAACAATGCAGTTGGATGAAACTGAATAAATTCCATGTTTTCTATTCGTCCTTTGGCTCTGTAAACCATAGCCATACCATCTCCTGTAGCAATTTTAGGATTAGTAGTCGTTCTATAAACTTGCCCACAACCTCCAGTTGCTAGCATAGTAATTTTAGAAACTATTTTTTCTATTTGATGATTATTTTGATTTAAAACATATACTCCGTAACACTCAATATCTTGTGTAGATTTAGTTACCAAGTGCCCCAAATGATGTTGTGTAATTAAATCAATAACAAAATAATGATCTAAAATTTGTACGTTTTTATAATGCGCAATTTTCTCTAAAAGAGCTCGTTCAATTTCTTTTCCTGTTACATCTTTATGATGCAAAATTCTAAATTCTGAGTGTCCTCCTTCTTTCCCTAATTTAAAATCACCATCTGCTTCTTTATCAAAATCTGTCCCCCATTCTATAATTTCTCTCATACGAGCAGGACCCTCTTTTACAACGATTTCAACTACTTTTTCATTACACAAACCAGCTCCAGCAATCAGTGTATCTTTTATGTGTTTATCAAAACTATCTTTTTCATCATCAATCACTACAGCCACACCACCTTGAGCATATTTAGTATTGGTTTCATCCGCATTAGTTTTTGTCAGCACTATAATTTTTAAATCGGGGCGTTTAATTGCCAATTTTAATGAATAGGATAACCCTGCAATGCCAGAACCAATTACCAAAACATCTGTTGTCATTTCTATGATTTTTTTCTTTAATTATCAAAGATAAAGGAAAATAAATTTATTATATTTACACTTATTCTAAACAATAATTTACTCAATACTTTAGCCTATTTTTGCACTAAATATGAAATACATAAAACAACTTATTTTACTCCTTCTAGTGGCATTAACTTTTCAAATCTCTTATGGTCAAACTCGTGGACGATATATTCCTACCCGAAATGACACAGTTAAGAAAGTAATTCCACCTCAAGTATATGGAAATGCAAAAGCAAAAAAGATAGCCGACTCTACTGCAAATGCTATCCGTATAACAGCAGAAAATGCGCTACAACAAACCAATGCAAAAAGTTTAGAAGCTGAACGTTTAAAAAAAGAACAAGAAGAAAAAAACAAAACTGAAAATGCTAAAAAAAAGGTTGAAAATGAATCGAAAGTTTTGCCAGAAGTAGAAAAAGTAGAACCAGTAAAAAAACCATTTAACAACACACCCGATTTAAGCAAATGGCCTTTAGAAAAATGTATTGAATTTGCTCGAAATAATAACTTACAAATTACCGAATCAGAGTTAAATGAACGTTTAGCAAAATTAATTTGGCAGCAAAACAAAGCTAGCAGAACTCCCACGTTAAACGGCGACGCTACTTTAGGTGAAAGCTATGGTCGTTCTATTGATCCTACATCAAACCAATTTGTAACCAAAGGATTTTTATATAATACGCTTGGGCTTTCATCTCAAGCATTGATTTTTGGTTGGTTTCAAAAGAAACATCAAATTGAACAAAATCGTTTAGCCATTCTTTCTGCCAACGAACAATACAACCAGTTAAAAGATGATGTATCCTTAAATGTAGCTACTGGTTTTTTAAGGGTTTTATTAGCTCGTGAACAAGTAAAAATAAATGAAGCACAACTCAAGTTAGACAATGAACAATATGCTCAAACCGTAAAATTTGTGAATGCAGGTAAACTACCCGAGTTAAATGAAGCGCAAATGGTAGCGCAGGTATCGAGCGATAGCTCCAATTTAATTAGTGCTATGTATGATGAGCGTATTGCATTATTGCAGCTAAAAGCGATCATGAATTTTAATTTCGAGGAAAATTTTGATATTCAAGCACCCGATGTTAATAATATTGACATCAGTAATTTATTGAACATCCCTTCTCCTGAAGCAATGTATAATACGGCAGTTAAAGGTCAACATAAAATGAAATACAATGAACTGCAATTGCTTTCAGCCAATAAAACACTCGATATTGCTAAAGCGGTTCAGTACCCTCAATTATCCTTTTTTGGAAATTTAGGAACTAATTTTTCATCCAATGTAAAACAATTAACTGGGCAAACATATGTAGGAGAAACTCAAATTGGGAATATTAATTTTAATGGGTCAAGTTTTCCAATAACTACGCCAACGTTTGATTACATTACCAAAACATCTCCTTTATTTAAACAATACGGAAATAATATTAGAGCCAATGTGGGCGTTGGTTTAAGCGTTCCTATTTTTAATGGATATACAGCCAAAACAAGTATACAAAAAGCAAAAATTGGTTTGGTTAGTCAGCAAATTTCGTATGACAATGACAAACAAAAATTAAAGCAAGATATATATACAGCCTTTGAACAAGCAAAAGCATCTTCTCAAAAATATATTGCAGCTAAACGGTCTCAAGAAGCAGCAAAAAGAGCATTGGATTTTGCTATAAAACGTTATGGAGTAGGTATGATTAATACCTATGAGTATACCTCTATTTTAAATAGTTATTATACAGCAAGCACATCTGTTTTGTCTTCAAAATATGACCTATTATTTAAACTCAAAGTGTTGGATTATTATATGGGAAATCCATTAAAATTGTAAATTTTTTCAATGACAAAAAAACAAACATATTGGTTCATTGCTGGCACTGTCGCATTAGTAGCCATATTAATCGTGCTATCAAAAACAGGCATTTTAGGTAAAGATAATTCTATCAAAGTAGCAGTAGAAGACGTTACCCAACACGATATTATTGAATCCGTTTCTGCCAGTGGGAAAATATATCCTGTGGCTGAAATCAAAGTAAGCCCCGACGTATCTGGCGAAGTAACCGACTTAAATGTAGAGGAAGGAGACAGTGTGCGTAAAGGTCAAGTACTCGCTACAATAAACTCTACCTCCTATCAATCTGCCGTAAGTAGAGCCAATGCGCAATTAAATCAAACCAAAGCAAACGTTTCAAACGCCAGTGCATTAATGCAACAAGCCAAAGCGCAATTAGAGCAGGCCTCTTCCACGTTTCAACGCAACAAAAAATTATTTAATGATAAAGTGATTAGTGCTGTTGAGTTTGAAACAGCTGAGGCATCTTACAAATCGGCACAAGCTAATTACAATGCGGCAATTGAAAATATTAAAGGAAACAAATTTGGAGTCGCTAGCGCACAAGCCAACGTTTCTGAAGCGATGCAATCGCTTCGCAAAACCACTATTTATGCCCCAATGACAGGCATTGTTTCAGCATTATTTGTCAAAAAAGGCGAACGTGTGGTAGGAACAATGCAAATGGCAGGCACCGAAATTATGCGAGTTGCCAACATGAGCAAAATGAAAGTAGATGTAGAAGTAGGAGAAAATGAAATTCAAAAAGTGAAATTTGGCGACACGGCAAACATTGAAGTAGAAGCCTATCCATCTCGAAAATTTAAAGGAATTGTGGTTCAAATTTCTCAATCGAGCACTACCTCTGCTTTGCAACAAGCAGCAGCTACCGACCAAGTTACAAACTATACAGTAAGTGTAGAATTATTGCCATCAAGCTATCAAGACTTATTGGGAATAGATAAACGCCATTTCCCTTTTAGACCAGGCATGTCGGCATCAGTAGATATTTTGACAACGCATAGAATAAACGTAATTGCAGTGCCTATAAACGCTGTTACCACCCGTGAAGAAGAACAGAATGATAAAAAAACAGACGAAATAAAAGAATATGTTTTTGTAGTTACCAAAGAAAATAAAACGGAATTAAGAGAAGTAAAAACTTCGATACAAGACAACGAATTTATAGAAATTATTAGTGGATTAAAAGGTGGTGAGCACGTGATTATAGCTCCGTTTTCTGCCATTGCTCGTACCCTCAAAAAAGAGATGAAAATTAAAGTCGTTCCCAAAAAAGAATTATTTGATAAGAAAGAAAAAGAGGAATAAGATTTTTTGGAGTTGAAGACATTTCCTTTAATCATCTTTTGTGGCAAAGCATGCCCTGACAGCGTTGCCACAAAAAAATGAGTTCACACTGAGAACTATTTTTGCTTTTTACTAAATACATTTTACTATGTTTTATTCCACTTTATTTCCTTAAAAAAATTATTATGCCTTATGCCAATCTCTCCATTGGGTTAGACGAATCCAAAAGACAAGATTATATAAATGCTATTTCGGATTTGCAAATGCAAATGAGTTTTTTGGTGCAATTAACACCCAAAGAAAAACAAAACCACTATCGGTTAGGCAAAAAATAAACCGTATTTTTTACGAAAGCGATAGAGTTAGCAAGGTAAAATCCTGCCTTAGTAGCTTTGTATTTTAATCAAGCCGAGTTTGAACAAGATGTGCTAGACCACCAATTTATGAGCAAAATTTTGGTGCAAATAACCCAATTGCAAACTACCAAAAAACACACCGTTATAGCCCTTGAACAAGAAAGCGTTCGAGCAGCACTCAATTTTTATAAACTCTGCCAAACAGCCTCTGCCCAAAACTATGTAGACGCACAAGAGGCAGTAGCCCAACTAAAACCACTGATGAATAAAACAGGTAAACACAAAAAGAAACCAACAGAAAAAGAGCAAAAGGATGTTTAAACACCTATAAAAAATATTTATTTATTTTGGTCGTACAATAAATTAATATTACTTTTATTTATGAAAAATCACATAGCTTTTAAATTAATAAAAAGATTAGCGTTTAGCTAAAATATAACTGTAATAGAAACCTACTAAAATTTCTTAAAAATATACAGGAAGCATTTAATATACATTCATGAACAACGTGGGTATTTTCGCTTTGCTTGTGTACTTGGTTGTAGGTAGCCTTGTTACGAGTGATGCTAAATACCTACGTTGTTTATTTTTTGGAGTCTATACAATGAAATAAACAAAATAAAGTTAATCGTAAAAGCGTTGCAACGTTTGTAGTATTTTATTCGTCAACCGAAAACATTTGGAAAATCATTAAAATCAATGATAAACAAAAATGAAAAGTAAATTGAGGAGATGTAAATTTAAGAATAAGCAATAATGGTTTGAGTTTATCAAGTAAACCATTAAAAAATTACCAAACTCTGCCAGCCGTTGGTCTGAAAGAATGAGTATTTTGCTCACCAACAAAATATAATCTACTAAAAAAATGAAAAATTTAAAATTAATCGCACTCAGTGTGCTAGCATTTGTAACCATCGCAAGTATGGTATTTGTGAGTTGTCAGAAAGCTAAAACAACAATTGAATCACCTTCATCTAATGCAGTTAAAAATAATAGAGGAGTTGAATATATAAATTTTAATGATAATATCTATAGCATAAAAAGTGGAATATTAACTTTTGAAACATTTGATAAGTATAAACAATTGTTTGAATCTACAGACCCTAATACTTTGCAAGTGTTTGCAGATTTAATTGAAAAATCAAAAAGTATGTTATCATATACAGAAACTGATTTAACACCAGATCAAAAGGATGAATTACACATACTTGGTAAATTAATAAACTCAGATGGTATGATTAAAATTGATATTTTTACATTGCTTTTAAACTTCAAAGAAAAGATAATCTTTGCAACTAGGTACGGAACATCTCAAGATTTGTTGAATGCGAATAATGGCAAAATCCCATCTAATGTTTATAAATTAAACATGGAGGATGAAGAAACAATTGACGCACTTTTAGAGATAAAAACAAGAGGACTATTTTGCAAAGAAAGATATGCAACTTCTAATTCAAAAGTATCAAGTTATATGAAAACAAATGTGTATAGTTTTATAAACCCTACTGACAATACCACCAAACCTCTTCACATTGAGGCTCAAGTAAGATATGTGCAAGGAGGAATTTATTATGAATTAAGTGCTAGAAGTTGGACAGAACCACAATACTATGCAGGCTTCCCTTATAATAATCCATCATATAATGTGCCAAGAACTTTGACAACAAATTATACATGGAAAAGAAGGTGTAATAGTGCTTCAGGTAATGGTACAAATGTAATGAGTAATGTTTATTCAGTAGGCAGTTCTGTTTCTTATGATAGTAAATTTGTTATATATAATGGTTGGGGTGCATTGAAAAATTATAATGTATCAGCAACACTAACTTCGACCGCATCTGCAATACAAAATGATTCTTATATTATAAATATAAACAACTAATGAAAATATATATTATAGTATTAGTCTTTCTCACATTACAAATTCACGCATTTTGTCAAAAATTAGAATTAAGACCGTCAATTGGTTGGGGGCATGGTTTTGGGCATAATTATGAAATAAAAACAAATGATAATAATACGCCATATACTGTTACTTTTGACAAACCATTTAAACCAAGCATAGAGCTTCCTCAACTTGGATTTATGATAGATTTTAATTATAAAAACAAATGGATTATTTCATTAGGTAGAATGCATGGTAAAACAGAATTAAAAAGTACTATAAATGGAGCAACACATTCTGCTGCTTTAATTCAAAAATGGGGGGGAGAATTTTTATACTCAATTTATAATTATAAAAACAAATTTAGAAGTTTTGTCATTTGTGGAATTTACTATGCAAATAATTCAAATTTTGATTATAATGCTAGCAAAACTGAATTTGCTACTATTGATGCAACTGGAAAAACAATTACTAGAAGTTATGATACTTCAATTAATGTTCGAAAGCATGGTACTATATTGAATGCAGGTGTTAGATTCGCTTTTTATAATGTAAAAAAAAGCAGAGAAAGGCTTAGTTTGACTTTAAATTGTGACTTTGGTCTAAATAATTTGTGGACTTATAAAAATATCTTCGAATATGAATACACCACAAAATATGTTCATGCGTATAGTACAAGCAAAGGGAATCAAATTAAAATTTACATTAGCAAACCTATTAATTTATATGATTTTAAAAAGACAAATTAAATTTTTTTTAAATTAAAAAAACTCATTTATTATATTTTACAACTGTGAGTTTTCAAGTATTTATTATATTAAATCCGAAGCTAATCACTTTGGATTTTTATATTTATAAAAGAGAAGCTTTACATGTTCACATAAACAACAATTATAAAATTACTTAACTCTCAATGTTATTTCTTTTTTACTGGCTTTTATAGAAGGTATTAAAGATGCCAAAGCAGCAATAATAACAACCGTTGACAACACCAACACAAAATCAAAAACACGCAGTTTTACAGGATAGGCGTCTATCAAAAAAGAATCCCCAGAACCTAGTTTAATAAAGCCAAAATGTTGTTGTAAAAGACAAATGACTAACGCCAAAATGCACCCAATTACAGCACCCAACATCGACAATAAAACACCAGTGCTTAAAAATATTTTTTGAATTATATTATTTTGCATACCCATGGTTTTTAAAATGGCAATGTCTTTTTCTTTTTCTATCACTAACATTGAAAGCGAACCAATAATATTAAAAGAAGCAATAATTAACATCAAAGTAAGTATAGCATACACTACCCAACGTTCGCTTTTAAGCACAAAATAAAGGGTTCTGTTTTGTTCAAGTCGAGTTTCAATTTTAAAAGGTTGCGATTTAAAAAGTTGTTGCAAGCTTGCTTTTACATCATCTGCATTGGCATTATTTTTTAATTTTATTTCAATCGATGAGAGTTCATTCGGCTTGTCGGTCAAGTTTTGAACACTTTCTAAAGAGGCAAATCCATATTGATTATCGATCACATCTTGCAATAAATATACACCACTCACTTGATACAAACTGCTTGAATAAACAGCATCAGGATTAAGCGAATTAAAGGCTGCATTTTTTTTAAATGCATAACAATTCATTGGCAATGCTGATTGTTCATTTACGCTCAATTTATTGCTTACCCCAAGTCCTAAAACAATTTTTGGAAATTCATTTGCTACATCCTTAAAATAGGCTTTTCCATATTTTATATGCTTAGTAAAATTAGTTACCTCATCATATTGCTCATCAACCCCTTTAATAATGCCAATCATTTGAGTTTCGTCATGCGCCATTAATATTTTTTCTTCTAACGAATAAGAAACCGATTGAATGGATTTAATTGAATTTAATTTAAATTTATTTTCTGCTGAAAATTGAAAATTTTTACCAACCGAAGCACTTATTTTTATTTCAGGATAAAAGTCGGAATAAAGCTCTTTTATAAAACCTTCAAACCCATTGAAAACAGAGAGTACAATAATCAACGCAGCTGTTCCTACAGCCATAGCAGCCACACTCACCCAAGAAATGATTTGAACTGCTTGAGTAGATTTTTTTCCTTTAAGATAACGCCATGCGAAAATTAAAATCATGCGCTGTGAAATTAGAATATTTTTTTGAGTATTTGTTTTTTAACAAAATATTACGATCCAAATAAGCGTGAACGAACAAAGCTTTGTTACTTTTGAATATAGAAATTAATAAACATGGAAAATACAGATATTGAAGTTATCGAAAAATCAAAAATACTTTTAGTTGAAGATGACACTAATTTTGGTAAAGTATTAAAAAATTATTTAGAATTAAACGATTATGAAGTTGAACTTGCTCGTGATGGAATTTTAGGGTTAGCTGCTTTCAGAAGAGAAAAATTTGACTTATGTTTATTAGAT
The DNA here is from genome assembly GCA_044353665.1 of Chitinophagaceae bacterium. Classification (GTDB taxonomy): domain Bacteria; phylum Bacteroidota; class Bacteroidia; order Chitinophagales; family Chitinophagaceae; genus OLB11. The sequence continues at coordinate 11,786 of JBILBN010000049.1, forward strand.
GTAATGATGCCCAATTTAGACGGGTTTTCATTAGCAGAAGAAATAAGAAATATCGATTTGGATGTTCCTTTGTTTTTTTTAACAGCAAAAAATTTAAAAGAAGACATTTTAAATGGTTATCGTTTAGGTGCTGATGACTATATTTTAAAACCGTTTGACAGTGAAATTTTATTGCACAAAATAAAAGCAATCATTAAGCGCAATACCGAAGCATCTGATAAGCAAAATGCAATTTTTGAATTTAAAATTGGCAAATTTCACTTTAACAGTAAGTTGCGTGAGCTAAATTTAAGTGGTGGTGGCATACATGTGTTGTCTCCAAAAGAAAATGCACTCTTAAAAATGTTTTGTGAAAACATGAATGATTTAACAGCAAGAGAAGCTGCATTGAAAAAAATATGGGGAAGTGATACGTATTTCAATGGTAGAAGTATGGATGTATATGTGGCAAAATTGCGTAAGTTTTTAAAAGAGGATGCAGAAGTAGAAATTGTTAATATCCATGGAAATGGCTTTAGATTAAACGCGCCTGTGTTAGCATAAATTTTGTTTGTTTATTGAAAAATAGCGATTCGAATTTTTTCGAGTCGCTTTTTTTGGGCAGAAATAATTTATTCTTTCTATAAATTGTAATTTTTAAAACCATATAGCAATTAACAAAACATATTATTGATTTATTAATATTCTAATTTTAAATTGACATAATTTTAAAATTTTTTTAATACAATTTTGCAACATCTCTCTCATTAAAATATAACTTAAAAATTTTTTAGTCTACAAATTTTATCAAATTTTTATACATATAAATAAATTAAATGTAAATAAGCTAATTAATGTAAATAAGTTAAATAATTAATTCGTTTATAAATTTTTTAAATCCAAAAAAGTCTAAAATGTTGATTTATAATATTATACAATTGTTAATATGATGATTGTGTATATTTGGTATAATAATTGTTTCTAAATTTACATATTAATTTTTTTTTACTCGAAATAAAATTAATTTAGATTTAATAAAAAATGAAAATACTCGTTATGAAAACAAAATTGCACTTTACCATTATCAGTCGGAAACTTGTATGGATTGTAATAGGATTCTTCTTCATGTTTATGAGCAATCAAACAAATGCTCAAACATATTATAACATGAGTAGTGGTAATCTCAATGTTAATTTCTCAGATATTGCCAATTGGACAAATGGTTTTACTAGTGGAACTGGTGCTGCTAATTTTGCATCTGTTGGTATTGGTGGAACTGGAAATTCTGTAACCACCGGTATACGAACGACTACATCATCAGCAACTTTTGTAACGGGTACCACTGGGGGAATTCAAAAAGGAACAGGCGCTTTGATGTTTTTATCAACTGGTATAACATCAACTTCTCAAGCAGTTGCTGTAAATTTATTACTGAACTTTTCAGGCAGATTAGCTGGCAACTTAAGTTTTAATTGGGAAGCCATTGATAATGCTGGTGGAACAAGACCAACTTCTATGCGTATTTTTTATAGCCTAAATGGTACAACGTACTCAGAAATTACAGTTGCACAAGTTATAGATAAAGTGTCTCCAGCTACTGGAACCGTGAATGTTGCCTTACCTGCAGCATTACATAATCAACCTAATGTTCGTTTACGCTTTTATAATTATGCTGGTACTATCACTGGGTCTGGAAACAGAGATAAACTACAAATTGACAATATCTCAATCAGTTCATCTGCAGCTGGATCAACTGCCGCAGTAATAGCTGGTGATGCAACTATTTGTAATGGCTCACCAACAGATATCAATGTAAGTATCACTGGAGGTACACCCCCTTATACAGTAATTTATGGTGATGGTACGTATTTTTATACGCTTTATAATTATCAATCTAATGATCCTATTACCATTTATCCATCTACAACTTCGTCATATTCTATTTTAACTGTTGCAGATTCAAACAATACCACAGGAATTGGCAACAGTGGATCAGCAAACATTTTAGTATATAATTATGGAGTAAACAATTATGGGGTATCAGCGTCTTTGTATGTTACGGATAGTGCAACGGAATATTTCAGTACTGCTTGTGATGCTATTGGTAGTATTGTTGATGAAGCCGATGGAAATGATTTAGGGACTACAGACTTAACTTCTACTTACAGCACTAGCAATCCAGTAGGAGGACAGTTTGGGTTTACATATTGCAAACGTTTTTTTACAGTGACCCCTGCAAATAATGGCTCAGCAACCTTAACATTTAATATGTCTCAGGATGACTTCAATGACTATAATGCCAACAAACCATTTTGGATGTCAGAATTACCAACTACTGATACAGATCCTGTAACCAATATTCGGGTTACAAAAATATCTGGTGGTGATTTCACAACTGGAACTCATAAAAATATATTATTATCAAAATCACAATTTGCTTGGAGCGGAGATGGATTTTGGCAATTAAGTGTTTTAGTAACTGATACAGCAGCTGGTTTATATTATGTTACAACTACACCTGATTGCAATTATGATTCAGTAATAAATTTAGCTGCTGGTACACCCACTAGTACTTCAATTCCTATTACTTGGACAGGTTCTTTGGGCTATGGTTGGTATCAAATTCAAACAAAATTAACATCTTCTGCTACTTGGGGAACTCCATTTGTAACTAATGTTGGGGCAACTTCTGCAATAGTTAGTAATTTAGCTTCAAATTCACAATATGATATACGAATGCGTAAATTTTGTACACCTACATCAATTACACCATGGCAAACCATTACAGCTTCTACCATACAAATACCTTGTAGCATAGCACCAAGTAATATACAATCAAGTGTAAATGGAACCAGCGCTACAATTACGTGGAGTGCTGTTAGTAGTGTAGGTTGGTATGGAGTTCGATACAAATTAAGCAGCGACTCAACTTGGATTACCATTTCAAGAGGAAGTACAAGTGCTATCTTAAATAATTTACAAGCTGGTAGCACATATGACTATCAAGTTAAAACATTTTGTAATAATAACTTTTCTGGTACTTCAAGCAATTGGAGTAATACCGGTAATTTTTCTATCAGTTCTGCAAATATTATTCCATGTTCATTGCCACCTGTAAATATTCAATCAACAGCAAGTACTTCAAATGCTGTAATCACTTATAATGCAGTTTCTAATGCTGGATGGTATGGTATTCGCTATAAATTGGTTTCTTCAAATACATGGATTCAAAATTCTAGTTCTGGTATAACACTTACGATTAATGGCTTGTTATCAAACAGTTTATATGAAGTACAAGTAAAAACATATTGCATTTCGCAGTATGCTGGATTATCAAGTGCATGGTCATCATCTGTGCAATTTACTACAGCTGCTGCATTATGTAGTTTTCCTCCTAATGGTGTACAAGTTAACGCTACAAGTACAAATGCTGCAACGGTAAGCTGGAATTCAGTAACAGGTTTTGGTTGGTACAGTGTTCGCTACAAGCCAAGTAGTAATGCTACTTGGGTTACATTAACAACAGGTAATACTTATTTAAATTTAACTAACTTATTAGCTAATACCACTTATGATGTTGAGGTAAAAACATTCTGTAACTCAACAAATGCTGGCGTATCAAGTAATTGGTATGCAACTCAGTTTACTACAACTTCTTCTGCAAAACCATTCAATGCTTCGGGTATAGCTCCACAAATAGCAGTATATCCAAATCCAACAACTAATGAATTAAATATAGATATTAATTTAGATAATAATTTTGAAACAATTGTGAAAATAATGGATATGAGTGGGCGAATTGTTAAACAAGTTGAAACAAAAACAGCTGCTGGTATGAATCATATACAATTAAATTTAGGTATACTAAATTCAGGTTTGTATACGGTTATGGTTATAAACAACAATCAATTTGTTCATGTTACTCGTGTTAGTAAAAACTAATATACGACTCAATAAAAAAAGCTGCTCAAAATTGAGCAGCTTTTTTTATGCCTATTTAATACTCCAATTTTAAATTGAATCATCCAAGCTATGTATCGAATTCTTAGCAGTTACTTGAAATCCCAAACTCAGGTTTACATAAAAAGATAATGGCAACATTTATACCTTGTGTGACCAAGTACAATATGCATAAATACAAATCGCTTTAAAAAATATCATTTTTCTTTGAGATGAATTGTATGAAAATCCTGTATCTAAAAGGTTATTTCAACTGTTTTTTACTCAACAACAAATCATTTTAGCCGTGTTTAAAGGTTTTCAAACTAAAAAATCTATTATGCCAATTTTAAATTTTTTAGTTTTTTTGTAACATTCGTTTTTATAGCTTTGTACTTCAATTGCCTCGATATTTTTTCGAGATCAATTAATATTGAAAAATATGAAACGAAGTATAAAATTTTTATGGATTAGTTTGCTGATTGGTATCATTGGATTTAATGTAATGATATGGATGATTAATGCAGGCTGGATGGGCTATATGCCTAAAATGGAAGAATTAGAAAATCCAAAATCTGCCACTGCATCCGAAATTTATTCTAGCGAAGATAAAATTATTGGCAAACTTTATTTAGAAAATAGAGAGCCCGTAAAATTTGCTGAAATTTCACCCAATGTATTTGATGCATTGGTTTCTACCGAAGATGAACGTTTTTATGAACACAGTGGCGTAGATGCTGAAGCCATTGGTCGTGCGTTATTTGGTGTAGTTACTTTTAACCCAAGTGGAGGTGCCAGTACCATTACTCAACAGTTAGCAAAAGCCTTGCTAGATCAAGGTTCTGGAAATATTTTTGCTCGTTTACGGGAGAAATTAAAAGAGCAAATAGTGGCTGTTAAATTAGAAAAAAACTTAACCAAGCAAGAAATTCTAACCCTGTATTTAAACACCGTTCCTTGGGGCTATAATTCATTCGGAATTAAAAGTGCCGCTAAAACCTATTTCCATAAATCACCCAAAGACTTGAACGTAGAAGAAGCTGCATTATTGATTGGCATGTTAAAAGGTTCATCGATGTATAACCCGGTAAAACATCCCGAAAGAACAAAAGACAGACGCAATACCGTGTTGGACCAAATGGTCAAAAACTTTAAATTATCTGCTAGTGAAGCGCAAGAATTAAAAGCAAAACCGATCGTGTTGGATTTTTCTCCCATGAGCGATTCGCATCATATAGGTGTGGCTCCTTATTTTCGACAAGTAGTGGAACAAGATGTAAAAGCATGGTGTAAAACCAAAGGATTGAATTTATATAAAGATGGATTAAAAATTTATACTACCATAGATACCACCATGCAAGCTATGGCTGAACGAGCTGTTGAAAAACAAATGTGGGGTAAAATGCGTTCGGTGAATGCAAGAGGTTGGGAAAAACACAAAATTACTTTAAACAGAGCCATTAAAGAAAGCGACCGGTACAAAGCATTGAAAGAAGAAGGTTTGAGTGAAGAAGAAATTATGAAAAACTTTAACACCAAAACACGCATGAAAGTATTTGCTTGGAATGCAAAACGTGAAAAAGACACTACTATTTCTCCGATTGATAGCATTAAATACATGAAAGGATTTGTGCAAACGGGCTTCTTAGTGGTTGACCCTGCAACAGGTGAAGTAAAAGCTTGGGTGGGGGGAATTAACCATAAATATTTCCAATATGACCATTGCAACATTAATACAAAACGTCAAGTAGGGTCTACAATTAAACCCATTTTATATTGTTTAGCAATTGACAATGGATACTCTCCTTGTCAGGCTGTTTCGTTAAATAAAACATTTTTTCCAGGTCATGGTTGGTACGGTCCCGATAGAGCAGGTGGCTCTACTCCTATTAAAACTGCTTTAGCTTATTCCAAAAATAATGCCACCGTTGCTATCTTAAAATTAGTAGGCATTGAGCATTTTGTGGAGTTTACCAAAAAAGTGGGAATTGTGAGTAAGGTCTCTGCCTTACCATCCGTTTGTTTGGGAGTTGATGATATTTCGATCATAGAAATGTTGAGGGCTTACACCATGTTTCCGAATTATGGAATCAATACTAAACCCATTTTTATTACTCGTATTGAAGATAGAAACGGAAATTTATTAGAAAACTTTGTGCCAGAACGTAAAGAAGTAATCAATGAAATTACAGCATATAAAATGATCCGCATGATGCAAGGAACTGTTTTGTTTGGAACCGGTAAACGATTAAAACCAGGTTGGAACATTAAAGGCGAATGTGCAGGCAAAACAGGTACCACCAACAGCGAATCGGATGCCTGGTTTATAGGATACACACCTCAACTTTTAGCTGGTGCTTGGGTAGGTTGCGATGATAAATTTATTGGAGTAGGTTTGGGTGAAGGAGCAAGAGCCGCCATGCCTATTTGGGGTGAATTTTTTAAACAACTACAAGCCAACAATAAAATAAAATATTCAACAGTTGATCAATTTGAAAAACCACTTTCGATGGAGGGCTTAGATGAGTGCGATGCGGCTGATCAAATCAGTATTCAACGGGCCGAAGCAACCATGAACGTTTCTAGAGGTGTGCAAGAAGCTCCAGAAAATGAAGAGCCAGGTGAAAAAGGGTTTCAATTAGATGTGCCAAACGATTACTAAGGATGTTTTCTTTCACTAAAATTGTAACTTTCAGTCTCCTTTTATTTATCCCCTTTGTGCATTTTGCACAATCTTCTACCGGTAAAACCATAAACAAGACTACTCAATCAGGGGAGGTTTTAACCTACAAAATATATTATACTTTGGCTGGCATTTATGCCAACTCAGCCGAAGTCACTTTTTCGAACACCTTAGAAAAATTAAACAACAAACCCGTTTATCATTTTGTAGGCAATGGAAAAACCTATCCATCCTACGACTGGTTTTTTAAGGTGCGAGATGTGTATGAAAGTTTTGTAGATACCGCCACCATGCTGCCATATAAATTTATCAGAAACATTTCGGAAGGAAAAAATAAAATGTATCACCTAGCTATTTTTAATCAAACCAACAACACCGCTATCAGCACCCAAAAATTAATAAAAACGCCTGCATCTGTGCAAGACGTTTTATCATCTATTTACTATGCCAGAAACATTGATTTCGCCAATGCAAAAATCAACGACAAAATTTATTTCAATATGTATTTAGACGATGTGGTTTACCCCATTTACCTTACCTATTTGGGTAAATCAACAATTAAAACCAAATTTGGAACCTACAACACCCTAAAGTTTAGACCCAAACTCATTGAAGGAACCATTTTTAAAGGAGGTGAAAAAATGACCGTTTACGTAACCGATGACGAAAACAAAATACCTGTGTATATTGAAACGCCCATTA